>NZ_JBEOVY010000188.1:0-14732 GCF_040295745.1 Saccharopolyspora sp. NPDC002686 | reverse complement strand
GAAGACCTGATCAACACCTGAAACCCATTACGCCGCGACCGAGGTTGTAGAGCACCAGCGTGATCCCGGCCCACGGCAGCACCAGCAGGAGCATCCGCATGACGCCGACGACGGCCGCTGCCGCATCACCCGTCCGGATGGCGTTGCCCACGCTGTGCCAGTGCGTTCCCAGCGCTTCCCACACCACGGGCAGCACGCTCGGCGCGAGCAGCAGGAATCCGATGATCCAGTAGGCCAGGCAGGGGATCACCAGCACCACCCAGGCCGTGATCACCCACCGGGCCCACGGTTTCAGCTCCCGGACGCGGGGGTGCGGCGGACGCCCCGGCAGCATGCTGCGCAGGACCGGGCCCATCCGGTCGAACAGGTCCGGGACGCCGACCAGATCGCTGAGGATGTAGTAGCCGTCCAGCCGGATCGACGGCACGAACTGCCAGACCGTCGACACCTGCCAGGCCACCAGCGCGACCAGCAACCAGGGCAGGCCGGTCTGGGTGAAGACGACGATCAGCACCAGCATGGCCAGCACGTTGAAGTAGACGCCGCCCAGATCGGTGCGCAACCGGCCGCCCCGGCTCAGCCGGTAGGAATCGGTGACGGTGCTGTACATCGCGGGCCACACCAGGTAGATGCCGACGCCCATCGCGCCCGGCCGCGCGCCGCCGTAGCGGCACGCCGCGACGTGCCCGCACTCGTGGAAGATCCCGGCGACGATGAGCACGCCGAGCACCAGCAGGACCTGCTCGGGCTGGTCGATCAGCTCCCGCGCACCCGCCAGCAGCTGGGCGACACCGCCCTGGAGCGCCAGCCAGGTCTCGGCGGCGATGAAGGCGATCAGCGCGAGGACCACGATCGGTGGCCAGAACAGGGGTTGGAAGATCCGCGCGATCACCGCGACGACGTGCTCGGGCACCAGCGCGACCCGGAACTTCAACGCCAGCAACCGATCCCGGCCCTTGGGCAGCGGAGCGGACTCGTCCGGTGCGGAATCGCTCGCCACGATTCCCGCGCGGCGCAACCGGTTCTCGACGAGGTAGGACACCTGCTCGGCGGTGATCTCGCGGCCCCAGCCGGTGCTGAGCTCAGCCGCGAGCTGCGCGTAGCTGCGCTGGCCATCGAGTCCTCCCGCCACGAGGTAGAGCAGGTGGGAGAGCTGGAGGATCTGGCCGTCGACGCGGCGGACCAGGTAGGGCGGCTCGCGGTGGCCGGAGCCCTGGTACTGGCCGATCAGTTCGGTGCCCGCGACGAGGGCCGGCACGGTGAGCAGTTCGGCCGCGGGTTCGCCGGTTTGCCCCTCAGCGGCCATCACGACTCCTCGGAGTGCTGGGTGGTCGGTGGGCGCACTGGATTCAGCGCGCCCACCGACCCGTGGTGCACCGTCACGTGCCCGGTGCACCACCGACGTCAGCTCGGGTTGCCACCGCCGTTGCCGCCGGTGCCGTTGCCACCGATGCCGTCGCCGCCGATGCCGTCGCCACCGTCGCCACCGTTACCGCCATCGCCGCCGGAGCCGCCGTCACCGCCGTTGCCGCCGTTGCCGCCGCCTTGACCGCCACCGGTGCCGCCACCGGTGCCGCCGTCACCACCGGTGATGTCCCCTGTGGACGTGATGTCGTTGTTCCCGTAGGCATCGATGTGGTCGTGCGGGTGGTCGAGGACGACGACGTCCGTACCGTTCCACGGAAGCCAGAAGGTCGACATGACCGTGCGCGCCGGGAGGAACTCCACGCGCTGGGCCTCCAGTTCGGCGTCGTTCAGCGGTCCAGAGGTTCGTGGCATCAGGTGCTCCTTCGCAAACTCAGTGAATCCACCGGAAGAACCGGAACGAGGCCACCCCCTCAAGGATCGCGCCCCAGTGGCACGTTCCCGGCGCACGGAGCAGAACGTAGAAGCACCGGGCCGAGGATGCACCTCGAATCACCCGCTAGGATTGCGCCTCTCGTGGGACCGCCGTGCGCGTTGAGTCGGGGATGGCTCGTTCGCGGAGTCGTGCGAGACCACCGCCAGGTGGCCGTTTTCCGTTGCGGGACCAGGTGTTCAGGGGTTCTGCCGACCGGCCCCGGGTGTCGCGGCGAGGTGGCCGCCGGGGCCGCCGTTGCCGCCCGTGCCGCCGGTGTCGGCGATGCTGTTGAGACCGCGGAGCCCGGGGATGCCGGGGGTGATCCCGTCGCCACCGGTACCGCCGTCGCCGCCGTCGCCGCCCGTGCCGCTGATGGTGTTCACCGTGGCCCGAGCGCCGTCCTGGGACATGATGTTGCCGATGTTGGCCGCACCGCCCGCTCCACCGGTTCCGCCCTTGCCACCGCTGCCCTCGACCTCGTTCTCGGAGGTCGCGGCTTCGCGGGCGCTCATCTCGTAGGCGCCTCCGCCGTCGCCGCCGCGACCGCCGCGACCGCCCTTGCCGCCCTGGACGGTGATGTCGTCGACGCCGGTGCTGACGATGGTGCCGGTCCGGCCGTTGCCCGCGCCGCCGCTGCCGTTGGCCTTCGTGCTGCCACCGCCGCCGTTGCCGCCGTCGCCGCCCTTGCCGCCGCGGGCGTCCGCGGGGTTGGCGCTGCCCGGGCCGCCGTCGCCGCCGACCCCGCCGTTGCCGCCCTTGCCGCCGGTGATGGTGATCGTGTCGTTGCCGGTGCCGCCGTTGATCACGCCGGTCTCCGTCACGCCGGCGCCACCGGTTCCGCCGTGACCGCCGGTTCCGGCGCTGCCGCCGGCTCGCGCGGAAGTGCCGTCGACCCCGGCCGTTCCGCCGGTGGTGCCGCCGTCCGCGCCGCCGTTCTCGCCGTCGCGGGCGTCGCCGCTGCGGCCGCCGCCGCCGAGGTGACCGTTGCCGCCCTTGCCCCCGTCGCCGCCGGCGCGGCCGGTCACGACGATGAGGTCGTCGCCGGCACCGGCGTTGATGGTGCCCGCCACGGCGCCGTTGAGGTAGAACCGGTCGTTGCCGTCGGTGCCTTCGACGACGGTTCCCTCCGGGACGCCGCGGTCGCAGACGATGTCCATTCCCGAGCCGTTGGAGGTCCGGGTGCAGGACGGCGGCGCGGCTTGAGCCGACGGGATCGCTGCGAGGCTGAAGGTCACCGCGAGCACCGCGGCGCTCGGCAGCGGTGCCCAGCGCCAGCTCCCGGCGTCGGCCCGCGACGTTGGGTCGCAGTTCGCGGTGGGGGTTTCGGCCCACGTGGTCCGATGTGGACGATTGCGCATCGGCACTGCTCCTTACCGAAGGTGGTTACGGCTAGGCCAAACAGCGCGGAAGTCTAGGCCGAATGGAGGTGTGGTGGTGGGTGCCAGGAGGGTGATGTTGGGGGAAAGATCTGCGATCACCCACCTGGGTGGCGGCTGTTCTGCGGCCGGGGTGGCGAGACTTCCCGGAATTCCGGATCATTTCGTCCGCCGGTGTTGGGCAATGGTTGTGGAAATGGCGTTCTAATGAATTTGAGGTAGTGCGTCCAGATTTTTTCGAATAGGTCGTCCTGGCGTGCCATGGCATCGTTGAACAGGGATTTTCCATTGATCTGAGCATTATGTTGATTTCGGACTGCGCTGGCCCTTTCCGGCACTTACCCTGCGTCCTGATGCCAACGAAAACTGGGGCGTTGGATAGGAGATCTGGGGGATTGTTGTGACCTTGTTCCGGCATCGATCTCCGCCAAGCATTCCGAGCCCGCGCGACAAGAGGAGGACCAGGTGTTCGATGAGACTGGACCGTTGAGCTTCGAAGAACTGGACGAGCAGCGCCTCGAGTTCCTGCCCGCACGCACGGTCATGTCGACCTTCCCGCTGCACAGCGGCGGCGGGGACAACTTCGTGATCAACGGTGGCGACGGCGGTCAGGGCGGCGGAACCGGTGGCGGTCAGGGCGGCGGTGACGGCGGCTCCGGCGGCGACGGCAACGGCGGTGGCTCCGGCGGCCCCGGTGGCCTGGGTGGCTTCGGCTTCGGCGGCTTCGGCATCGGTGGCCCCGGAGTCGGTGGCAACGGCGGGCCCAGCATTCCCTGGTGACCTGACCTGAACGTGGCGCGGTGGGCGGAACGCGCTGCGGTGTTCGCCCCATCGCAGCGCGAAGCGGCTTCCGCTCGACCGGGCCACGCGGACCGCTCGGGCATGCCCCGCCCGAGCGGTCCGCTCCGTCGTGCACTGTGGACGGTGCTCGATCCCCGCCGAGGGTCCAGTTGTGTTGTGCGTTCATCCAACGGGGTGAACGGGCGTTGGAGCTTCGGCCGATTCCGCGCCGCGAGGTCGTGCCTCAGTCTTTGCTGATCAGTGGCACGCGGCAGGGGAGGGGCGAGCCGATGGGCGACACGCCGGCGGTCAAGCGGGTGGAGACCAACGGTGTCGAGCAGATCCCCGACGCCGAGCGCACGGCGCGACCGCTCGACCTGTTCCGGCTGAGCTTCGGCGGCGCGAACACCTTCTCCACCGCGGTGCTCGGCGCGTTCCCGATCCTGTTCGGGCTGTCGTTCTGGCAGGGCCTGGCCGCCACGGTGCTGGGGTTGGTGGCCGGTGCGCTCGTGCTGTGCCCGATGGCGGTGTTCGGCACGGCGAACGGCACCAACAACGCGGTTTCGTCGTCGGCGCACCTCGGCGTGCACGGGCGGGTCGTCGGGTCGTTCCTGTCCCTGCTCACGGCGATCACCTTCTTCGCGATCTCGGTGTGGAGCTCCGGGGACGCGCTGGTCGGCACCGCGAGCCGCGTGCTGGCCGTTCCGGAGACGCCCGCGTCCTTCGCCGTCGCGTACGCGATCTTCGCCGTGCTGGTCCTGGTCGTGTGCATCTACGGGTTCCGGATCATGCTCTGGGTGAACAAGGTCGCCGTGGTGGCCGCGACCGCGTTGTTCGTGCTCGGCGCGGTCGCCTTCGGCGGCGGTTTCGACCCGTCCTACCCCGGAACCCTGCTGACCTCGGAGGGGCCGGTGTTCTGGGCGTCGTTCATCGGATCGGCGCTGATCGTGCTGGCCAACCCGATGTCCTTCGGCGCGTTCCTGGGGGACTGGTCGCGCTACATCCCGTCGAGCACCCCGCGCGGTCGCGTGGTGGGGGCGGCGCTGCTCGCGCAGCTGGCGACCATCGTCCCGTTCGGGTTCGGGCTGGTGACGGCCACGGTGATCGCCGTGACCGCGCCGGGGTACCTGGCCGCTGAAGCGCCGAACTACGTCGGTGGTCTGCTCGCGGTGTCGCCGGGCTGGTACTTCGGGCCGCTGTGCCTGATCGCGCTCATCGGCGGGCTGTCGACCGGCACCACCGCGCTGTACGGCACGGGACTGGACTTCTCCAGCGTGTTCCCGAGGTTCTCGCGGGTCCAGGCCACGGTGTTCGTGGGCGTGGGGTCGATCGCGCTGATCTTCGTCGGCCGCTTCGGCTTCAACCTGGTGCAGAGCATCTCCACCTTCGCGGTGCTGATCGTGACCTGCACCGGACCGTGGATGATCGTGATGATCCTCGGCTACCTGACCCGCCGGGGTTGGTACGACCCGGACGCGCTGCAGGTGTTCAACCGGCGGCAGCGGGGTGGGCGCTACTGGTTCGACCGCGGCTGGAACTGGCGGGGCATGATCGCGTGGCTGGTGTCGGCGGGCATCGCGCTGGCGTTCGTGAACATCCCCGGCCAGCTGGTCGGACCGCTCGGCGAGCTGGCCGGTGGGGTGGACATCAGCCTGCCGCTGTCCCTGGTCCTCGCGGCGATCGGCTACTTCGGCCTGCTCTGGGCCTTCCCGGAACCCCGCGGCGTGTTCGGTCCGGAGGGCCCGCGCTGGGTGCCCTGCGCGGACACCCCGGTCCCGTCGATCGTCGCCGACCCCGAACCGGCCGCGGCTACCGCCCGCTGACCGACCCGGTCCGGTCGTGGGGCCGCAGTTTCAATTGAAACTGCGGTTCGCCCGCGGGGTGGGGGTCAGGCGCCTCGGGCTTCGGCGACCTGGTGCAGGAGGCGGTCGAAGACCTGTTTGATGAGGTCCGGGTCGGGGCTCGGCAGGCCGGACAGGGCGCTCAAGTAGAGGCCGTCGCCGACCATGCGCACGATCTCGGCCAGCACCGGGTCGCCGATGTAGTCGGTCAGCAGTTCCGACCAGCGGCCGAACACCCGGGCCAGCACCTCGGTGCCCGCTTCGTTCAGGCCTTCGGCGCTGCGCAGCGCGGCGATGACCGACCAGTAGAGGGCCATCTCCTCGTCGCTGCCGGGCAGCGAGGTCTCCAGGAAGTACCGGACGACGTCGACGCCGTCCCTGGTCGCCTGCTCGAACTCGACTTCGGCTTCCTCGCTGAGCCGCAGTGTGAGGCCCTGCAGCATGGCCTGCTTGGAGCGGAAGTGGTAGAGCAGGCCGCCCTTGGACACGCCTGCTTCGGCGGCGACCGATTCGAGGGTCACCGCCGCGGTCCCCTTGCGGATCAAGATCCGCTGCAGCGCGTCGAGGATGCGGTCGCGGGTGTCGGAAGCTGCCACGGTTTGAACTATACCGGCTGGACGGTTACTATACCGTCTGGACGGATTCTGTACCGACTGGACGGTGCAAATTGACCAAGGCCGTGTAAAGATGACCAACCTGAAATCGCCTCGTACTTCCCGCGGGCAGTGGACCGCGCTCGCCGCGCTGCTGCTCCCTGTCCTGCTGATCTCCGTCGACAACACGGTGCTGAGCTTCGCCGTGCCGCACATCAGCGAGGAGCTGCGCCCGACCGGCGGTCAGCTGCTGTGGATCGTCGACATCTACTCGCTGATGCTCGCCGGGCTGCTGGTCACGATGGGCACCCTCGGCGACCGGATCGGGCGCCGCCGCCTGCTGCTGATCGGCGCGACCGGGTTCGGCCTGGCCTCGGCGCTGGCGGCGTTCGCGCCCAACGCCGAACTGCTCATCGCCGCTCGGGCGCTGCTGGGCGTGGCCGGCGCGACGCTGATGCCGTCGACGCTGTCGCTGATCCGCAACATCTTCACCGACCCGCGCGCCCGGACCACCGCGATCGCCGCCTGGACGGCGACCTTCGCCGGTGGTGCCGCGTTCGGTCCGCTGCTGGGCGGGCTGCTGCTGGAGCACTTCTGGTGGGGATCGGTGTTCCTGATCAACCTGCCGGTGATGGTGCTGCTGCTGGTCGTCGGCCCGCTGGTGATCCCGGAATCGCGCAACCCGCAGCCGGGTCGCTACGACCTGCCCAGCGCGGGGCTCTCGCTGCTGGCCATGCTGGCGCTGGTCTTCGGCGTCAAGGAGTTCGCCGGTGGCGGGTCGCTGGCGCTGCCCGCCGCGGCGGTCGCGCTGGTCGCCGGGTACGTGTTCGTGCGCAGGCAGCGCCGGCTGGAGCACCCGATGCTGGACCTGGGCCTGTTCGCCAAGCCGCGCTTCAGCGTCGCGGTGGCCAGCAACCTGCTGGCGGTGTTCGTGATGGTCGGCGGGCTGTTCTTCATGACCCAGTACCTGCAGCTGGTCCTGGGCATGACTCCGCTGCGCGCGGGTCTGGCGCTGCTGCCGGGCATCGCGCTGTCGGTGGTCGGCTCGCTGGTGGCGGTCCGGCTGATCCGCCGGGTCCGCTTGGCCGAGCTGCTGGGCGCGGCGATGTTCGCGACGGCGATGGGCTACCTGCTGATGGTGCTGCTCCCGCCGCAGGGCGGTGCGTGGCTGGTCGTGGTGGCGTTCATGGTGGTCGGCATCGGTGCGGGCATCACCGAAACGGCGACCAACGACGCGATCATGAACACGGTGGCCCCGGAGAACGCCGGTGCGGCATCGGCGATCTCGGAAACCGGCTACGAACTGGGTGCGGCGCTGGGGACCGCGGTGCTCGGCAGCGTCGTGACGGCGGCCTACCGGGGGCGCGTCGACGTGACCGGCATGCCGGAATCCATTGTGGACGCCGCGCGCGACACACTGGGCGGCGCGCTGTCGGTGGCGGGTGATCTGCCGGTGGAGCAGGCGGCGGCCCTCCGCGACTCGGCAGCGCACGCCTTCACCTACGGCGTGCACGTGACGAGCGTGGTCGGCGCGGTGGTGCTCGCCTTCGCGGCCTTCCAGGCCTGGTGGGTCCTCTCCCGCCGATGACCTGAGCGGGGTGGCGGTTTCGCGTGAAATCGCCACCCCTGCCGGGAATTTCCGAACCTGCTCCGGCTGCCGTCCGCGAGCCGCGGGAGATCGGGTTGCGCCGCAGGTCAGGCGGGTTCGGAGCCGGGGATTGACAGGTGATCTGCGACACCGCATTCTTGGTATACCGTATTCCATTAGTCGCAGCTCGCCGGATCGGTCGGCACACCGTCCGCCCCGCCTCCGAGCCACTGGTGGCGCCAGACCAACAGCCAGCGCACCGCCTGCCTGCTGGTCCCCCTGATGGAGTGTGACATGCCCGAACCCGCTCACCCGCACCTCGCCGCGCTCGATCCCGAGGGGCGCCTGTACAACGAAGATCTCGCTCCAGCGACCGAGCGCCGGTGGAACTCGTACAACTACTTCGCCGTGTGGATGTCGGCGATCCACAACATCGGCACCTACACGTTCGTCGCCGGGATGTTCGCCCTGGGCCTCACCGCGTGGCAGGTCCTGATCTCCATCACCATCGGCATCGCGGTGCTCTACTCCGGACTCCTCCTGGCCGGGCGGATGGGGGTCGAGACCGGGATCCCGTTCCCGGTGATGGCCAGGATCAGCTTCGGCGTCTGGGGTGCCAACCTGCCGGCCCTGATCCGCGCCGTCATCGCGATCGCGTGGTACGGCATCCAGACCTACTTGGCGTCGCTGGCCGTGGTCGTGCTGCTGCTCCGGATCGATCCGGGCTTGAGCGCCTGGCAGGACCGGTCCTTCCTGGGGCTGTCCCTGCTCGGGTGGGCGTGCTTCCTGCTGCTCTGGGTCCTGCAGCTGTTCGTCGTGACCAGGGGCATGGAGGCCGTGCGGCGCTTCCAGGACTGGGCCGGCCCCTTGATCTGGGTCGTCATGCTCGGGATGGCGGTGTGGTTGTTCGCCCAAGCCGACTGGAACCTGCCGATGAACCTGTCGGTGCAGCCGGTCGAGGGCAACACCACCCTGGTCGTGCTCGGCGGAGCGTTCCTGCTCGTCGCCACGTACGCGACGATGACGCTGAACTACTGCGACTTCACGCGGTTCGGCAAGAGCCGGGGTTCGGTTCGGTGGGGCACCTTCTGGGGAATTCCGGTCAACTTCATCGCCTTCTCCGCGGTGAGCATCGCCACCACGGTGGGTGCGGTGACCGTCTTCGGCACCACGATCACCGACCCCGCGCTGATCATCGCGAGGGTGCCCAACACCGCCGTCCTCGTGATCGGCGCTGTCATGTTCATCATCGCGACGATCGGCGTGAACGTCGTCCTCAACTTCGTCTCGCCGGCGTACGACCTCGCGAACATCTGGCCCAAGCACATCACCTTCAAGCGCGGTGGCCTGATCAGCGCGGTGCTCGCGCTGCTCGTGATGCCGTGGAAGCTCTACTCCAGCCCGATCGTGGTGAACTACTTCCTCGGCGGGCTCGGTGCCCTGCTGGGGCCGCTGTTCGGCATCATGGCGGTGGACTACTTCCTGATCCGCCGCGGACGGGTGCTGATCGACTCCTTGTACAAGGTCGACGAGTCCGGCGAGTACCACTACGTGCGCGGCGTCAACCGCACGGCCATCGCGGTGCTCGTGCCGACTGCGGTCATCGCGGCCGTGATCGCGCTGGTCCCGGCTTTCTCGGCCGTCGCGGCCTTTTCGTGGCCCATCGGTGTGGTCCTCTCGGGGCTCGCGTACTTCGCCGCGATGCGTCGATCGCCTGCCGCCGAGGGCTCCGGGGATTCGCACGACGTGTCTTCGGTCCAAGCGGTGGACGGTTCCACCGCTGAACCCGATCGCCGGCGTTGACACTCCATTGTGGATGTAGTGCGCGCTCGTGGTGGTCTTCCGCCGCTTTCTCGAAACACCGGTTGCTCGTGAGGTGAGGCCGTGGTTGTCTCACTAGTGCACCAGTCGTCGCACTAGTGAGGTCGCCGATGCTCCTTCGAAGCGTTCGTCCCGCCCTGCGGTCCCCGATGGCCGCGTCGCCCTCGAATGCTTCGGAGTTCGTGCATGCCAACGCAGATCACCGCGCTCGCGGTCAGCAAGTCCTTCCACGGCAGGCCCGTCCTCGACGCGGTGACCTGCTCGCTCGCCGCGGGTGAGCGCACCGGGATCATCGGCGAGAACGGGTCCGGGAAGTCCACCCTGCTGCGCCTGTTCGCCGGACGCGAGCGGCCCGACGGGGGAGAGGTCCTCGTCCGCGCCGAGGGCGGTGTCGGGTACCTCGCGCAGGACGAGCGGCTGCCACCGCAGCTGACCGTCCAGCACGTCATCGACCGGTCCTTGGGCGAATTGCGCGCCATCGAGCAGCGGATGCGCGGGCTGGAAGCCGCGATTGCCGGGGGCGACGAAGCCGGGTTGGCCGAGTACGGCGAGCTGACGACCACCTTCGAACTCCGGGGCGGCTACGACGCCGACGCCCGGGTGGAGCGGGCGCTGCACGGTCTGGGTCTCGGGTTGGTGGATCGCGACCGCGCCGTCGGCGGCTTGTCCGGTGGCGAACAGGTCCGGTTGCGCCTGGCCGCCGTGCTGGCAGCCGGGCCCGAGGTGTTGCTGCTGGACGAGCCGACCAACCACCTGGACGACGGCGCCCTGGACTGGTTGGAACAGCACCTGCGAGCCCGGCGCGGCACCACGGTGGCGGTGTCGCACGACCGGGCCTTCCTCGAACGGGTCGCGACGAGTCTGCTCGAGGTCGATGCGGACCGGCATCGCGTCGTCCGGTACGGCAACGGTTACGCGGGATTCCGCGCGGAGAAGGCGGCTGCGCGGGAGCGGTGGGTCCAGGCCCGTGCGCAGTGGGAGGCCGAAACCGACCGGCTCCGGGAGGTCGCGGCGACCAGCGCGCGCAACGTCGCTCCGGGGCGGGCCATGCAGGACAACAACAAGATGGCCTACGACCGGGCGGGCGGTCGGGTGCAGCGGTCGCTGGCCAGCCGCGTCCGCAACGCCGAGGAACGGCTTCGCCGCCTCCTCGCGGATCCGGTGCCGGTGCCACCGGAACGGCTGAGCTTCACCGCCGCACCGCAGGCCGGCGACGTGCGCGGAGCTGTTCTCGACGCCACCGACATCGCCGTCGCGGGCCGCCTCGCGCGGACCAGCGTCACGCTTGCCGCGGGGGAGCGGCTGCTGATCACTGGTCGGAACGGCGCGGGCAAGACCACCTTGCTGCGCGTGCTGGCCGGGGACCTCGCTCCGGATCGCGGCACCGTCACCCGCAGCGGCAGGATCGGTTACCTCGCCCAGGAACCGGACTCCGCTGTGCCCGGCGAGACGCTGCTGGCGGCTTTCGCCCGCGGACGCCCCGGAGAAGCTGCCGAGCACGCCGAACGGCTGCTGTCCCTGGGGCTTTTCGCCAGTGCGCAGTTCACGACGCGCGTGGAGAACCTGTCCAGCGGTCAGCGGCAGCGGCTCGCGCTGGCTCGGCTGGTCAGCGAGCCGGCGGACGTGCTGCTGCTCGACGAGCCCACCAACCACCTGTCGCCCGACCTCGTCGAGGAGCTGGAAACCGCCTTGGCCGACTACCGGGGAGCGCTCGTGATCGTCAGCCACGATCGTCAGCTGCGGCGCCGTTGGCGAGGCGCTCGACGTGCTATGCAGTAATTATTATTAACAAGAATGATTGCTCGCTGTATATAGTTCACCTCTCGTCTAGCATGTGTGCATGGGCAAGAAGCAGGAGCCGCACCGGCTGCCGAGCGGAGTCGGATTCTTGTTGGCGCAGCTGGGAACGCATGCGGCCGCCACCTTCGCCTCGAGCATCGAGGACTTGGAGCTCACGCCGCCGCAGGCCGGGCTGCTCTGGATGCTCGCCAGGAAGCCGGGGCGCAGCCAACGCGAACTCGCCGACGACCTGGGCATGCCGCCGAGCCGGTTCGTGCCGTTCGCCGACAAGCTGGAGGAGCGCGGGCTGATCGAACGCCGCCGCAACCCGGACGATCGCCGCCTGCACGCGCTCCACCTGACCGAGCAGGGCTCGGAAGTGCTGGGGAAGTTGGGCGCCGCCGCTCGCCGCAGCGAGGACGTGCTGTGCCGGGCGCTCGCGGATGACGAGCGCGAACAGCTCGCCGCGCTGCTCGTCCGGATCGCCAGCGACCAGGGCCTCTCGCCCGGCGTCCACCCGGGGTACAAGTCCGTCCGAACCTGACGATCCGCCGTTGAACGACGGGCCGCGCACTCCTGAACGTGCCGGTCTCGAATGATGACGCCTTGACAATCGTTCCGCTTTGTAATCATTATAGGCTGTACATGGAAGCTGGAGGAGATGCCATGACAGCCAACCCGGACGCACAGCGCACCGAGCGCTCCGCGCGTCGCCCTCAGAGCGGCCCACCACTGCTGGCACCGGTGCTGGCCTTCGCCGTGCTGACCATCGCCTACGTGGTGGTCAACAGGTCCACGCCGCACCCCGACGCGTCGGGAGCGGAAGTCCTCGACTACGTCCAGGGACGCAGCGGCACCATCCAGCTCGGTGCGTTCCTGCTCTTCGCTTCCGGGGTGCCGCTGGCGCTGACCGCCGCGGTGCTCTACCGGCGGCTGCGGGCGCTGGGCATCACCGCGCCCGGTTCGGCGATCACCCTCGTAGGCGGGGTGCTGGCCGCCAACGCCCTGGTGCTCAGCGCGATGTTCAGCTGGAGCAGCAGCCGACTGGCGGCGGACACCGGCCCGGCGCTGGCCCGGGCCTTGGCCGATCTCTCGTTCCTCGCCGGTGGTCCGGCCTACTCCGTGATGTTCGCGCTGCTCATGGCGGGAGTTTCGGTGCCGGGTCTGCTGGCCGGGCTGCTGCCGCGCGCCGTGAGCTGGGCCGGACTCGTGCTCGCCGCAGCCGGGGCGCTCTCCTCGCTCGCCCTGGTCGTCGACGGCTTCGCCTACTTGCTGCCGGTCGTCCGCTTCGGCGGACTCATCTGGCTGGTCGTCGCCGCCGCGACGTTGCCGCTCACCCGCCGGTCCCGCCACCAGTGATCCGGCGGCGACCAGCAGGAGGGAGAGGGCATGTCGGGCAACGATCGAGGGCGCAGCACCACGTCGACGGCGGCGAGGATGGCGCGCTCGCTCGCCGACGCGGTCCTGCGCCGGACCTGGATCGAGCGCGCTTGCTACCTGCTCGCCGCGGTCTTGATCTGCAGCGGCCTGTTCCACCTCGGCGTCCTGCTCGTGACCGGCGGTTCCTGGAGCGGACCGGTGTCGTGGCGCAAGCCGGCCACCTTCGGACTGTCCTTCGGGCTGACGCTGGCCACGGTGACCTGGGTGCTTTCGTTCGCGTCGGGTCGCTCCCGCGTCCGGGCGGTGCTGCTGGCCGTGTTCGCAGGCGCCTGCGCTGCGGAGGTCGGCATGATCACCGTGCAGGCGTGGCGTGGCATGCCCTCGCACTTCGGGGTCACCGGAGCTGGCGCGGGGTTGCTCTCCGCGGGAGCCGCCGGTGGCGGGGTGGCCCTCGTCGCCACGCTCGCCACGGCGACCGTCCTGGTGTGGCGCCCGGATCCCGGCATCCCGCCCAGCATGCGGTTGGCGCTGCGGGTCGGCTTCGCCTCCCTGATGGTCGCGCTCGCCCTCGGGGTGTACATGCTCGCCCGCGGCATGGTCCTCTCCCGCGTCGGCGGTGACGTCGACGGCGCTTTCGCCTTCACCGCGGGTATCAAGCCCGGGCACGCCGCCACCATGCACGGCGTGCTCGTCCTGCCGTTCCTGGCCTGGATGCTGTCGTTCGCCGAGTGCCCCGAACGATCCCGCCTCGCCCTCGTCCGGCTGGCCAGCTCCGGGTACGTGCTCTTCGCCGGCATCGTGGTCGTGGAGGTGCTCGCCGGGATCCGACCGCTGCCCGTGAGCGCAGCTCCGGTCGTGGCAACGGTTTTCGCGCTGGCGGGTACGGCGCTGCTGATCATCGCGTTCGGTCTCGCGCTACGAGCACTCCACCGGCCGAACTGCGCCGAATAGGTTTCACAGGACGTGGGCGAGGGCTTTCTCGAGGGTGGTGGGGCCGGTGATCTCCTTGCCCGCTCCGGGTTCGACGCCGAGCTTGCCCGCGTTGAAGCTGTCGTACATGTCGGTGAGCAGGCGGGCTGCGTCGGCGCTGCAACCCGAGATGCCGGTCATCTGGTCGTGCCATTCGTCGCGCGGTACCTCGACCGCCTGGACGGGTCTGTCCAGAAGGGACGAAAGCGCTCCGGCGACGTCGACGGGGGAGTACTCGTGCGGGGCGGCGACGAACCTGGTCCGCGGGGAATCCGCCGGGTCGGCGAGGGCGTCCGCGATCGCCTCGCCGACGTCGACCGCCGAGACCATGCGGTGTTTTTGCTCGAGCGGGACGAGGAAGCTGGGGAGGACGCCGTGCTCGCGGGCGGGTTCGACCCCGTAGCGGAAGTTCTCCATGAACAGCGGGCAGCGCACGACCGTGGTCGGCAACCCGGTTCCGCGCAGCGCCGTCTCGAACGCCCGCGTGGTGAGGATCAGCCCGGTGCCCTCCGGGATCTCCGAGCCTTCCGCGGACAACGCGACGACGTGCGGTGGCCCGGCGATCTCCAAGGCGCGGACGATCTTGTCGATCTGCTGGTCGTAGGTGGCCAGGACGTCCGGGGAGTCGTAGTACGTCGGCAGCATGACGAACGCGCTGTCCACCCCGGTCCAGGCGGCGACCAGCGTGTCGACGTCGTCGATGTCCGCGACCGCCAGCTCGCAGCCCAGCTCCTCGAGCCCGCGACCTCGGCCGGCATCGCGGAC
>NZ_JBEOVY010000187.1:0-14796 GCF_040295745.1 Saccharopolyspora sp. NPDC002686 | reverse complement strand
CGTGGCGGTGCGGACGTCCTCGCGGAACTCGTCGGGGGCGGTCACCGCGCGGTGCGCCTTGGCGTCTGTCCACGTCAGGTGGGCGATCTGGTGTGCGATCGTCCACCCCTCGGCGGGCGTCGGCGTGGCCCACTGCTCGGAGTCCAGCGCGGCCACGACAGCGTCGAGTTCGGCGTTCTCAGCGCGCAGATCGGCGAGGATCGGGTTGTCCGATTCGGACATGCGGTCCTCCTGGAGGTCAGGCCGGGCGGAAGACTGGCACGGTTTCGCTGCCCTCGGCGTGGTCGAAGCCGACCACCAGCGCGAGCTCCGTGGTCACGTCCTCGGGGGCGATGTCGACGAGCCGGGCGTACAACCACGGTCCCTCGTCCAGCTCGACAAGCCCGGCGACGATGCGCGTGGGCTCGCCGTCGACGGGGGAGCGGCCGTGCACCACCGTCCAGGTGACCACCTTCGCCGTGCCGCGCGCGGGAGTCCAGGTCAGCCGCGTCGAGCCGCAGACCGAGCAGCACTCCACGTCCGGGGCGCTGATCGACGAGCAGTCCTCGCACCGCCGCAGAAGCAGCTCTCCCCGGGCGGTGCTGTCGAAGAACGGGGCTGACGCGGCGTCGCGGGTGACCGGGACGATCGGCATGCGGCTGTCCTTTCCGCTCGAGGGGTCAGCTGTGCGGGTGGGGGCTGAGCACGAGCGTGGCGTGGTGCGACAGCAGCCCGCCGTTCCCGCTGACCAGGACGACGTCGTTGCGCGGCGCCTGCCGGAGCCCGCCGTGCCCGCGCGCCTGGATGACTGCTTCGGACAGCGGGGTCATGCCCCACATGTAGTAGGACGACAGCTGGCCGCCGCCGGTGTTGACCGGCAGCGAGCCACCCGGGCCGAGCGCGCCGCTGGCGGCGAACGGGCCGCCTTCTCCCTTGGCGCAGAACCCGTAGTCCTCGAGCGTCAGCAGCGCGGTGTAGGTGTAGCAGTCGTAGAGCTCGGCCACGTCCACGTCGGAGATGTCGAGCCCGGCCATCTTCAGCGCCGCGGGACCGGCCTGCGCCGCGGCGCTGACCAGGCCGAACCGTTCGTCGCGGGCGTTCGGGTAGCCGACGTGGCCCTGCGCGAAGCCGAGCACGTGCACCGGCGGCTGGCGCAGCTGGGCCGCGCGGTCGGCGGAGGTGACGACGACGGCGATCCCGCCGTTGCTGACCAGGCAGCAGTCGAGCAGGTGCAGCGGTTCGGCGATCCAGCGGGACGCCTGGTGGTCGTCGACGGTGATCGGTTCACGCATCTGCGCCAGCGGGTTCATCGCGGCCCACGCCCGCTGCGCGACCGCGATCGCGCCGAGCTGCTCGGAGGTGGTGCCGTAGGTCTCCATGTGCCGCCGCGCGGCCAGCGCGTACACGGCGTTGACGCTGGTCAGCCCGGCGGCCGGGACCAGTCCGGCGAAGCCGGTGGGCAGCCCTCGGCCGGTGTAGGCGGCGGCGCTGCCCTCGCCCTCGCGCAGCGGCGCGTCGGCGAACACGCAGACCACCACGTCCGCCATCCCGGCTTGGACGGCCATCGAGGCGTGGGAGACCATCGCACCTGCCGAGGCGCCGAAGGACTGGATCTCGGAGAGCAGCCGCAGGTCCGGGAGCTGCAACTGGGACTGGAGGTCGACGCCGACCGCGCCGGGGGTGCCGGTGTTGGTGAGCAGACCGTCCACATCGGACAGTTCGAGTCCGGCGTCGGCCACCGCGAGCCGCACCGCATCGGCGGCGAACTGGGCCGCGCTGCGGCCGTAGACCTTGCCCATCTCGGTGATGCCGAGTCCGGCGATCACCGGGCGGCGGGCCGCTGAGCCGGTCATCCTGCCTCCCAGGAACTCGATTTACGGACCTCGCGCGGTCTGCAATTCGCTCGGACATCCTGACCCCTGGGCCGCGGGCCGCGCAAGGGCCCGCCCAGCGGTCGGGTTCTGGGAGTCCACAGAGGATTACCGGAGGTGGCCGAAGACGATGACGTTGTCCTCGTAGCTGCGGGCCGACTCGTCGAAGGCCCCGCCGCAGGTGATCAGGCGGATCTCGGGGCGCGGCACGTCGCCGTAGACGGCGTCGGTGGGGAACCTGTCCTTGGCGGCCGTCTCCACCCGATCCACCACGTAGGTGAGCTTCGACCCGTCCACCCGGTCGATGCTGATCGGGTCGCCGGGGCGCAGGTCGCGCAGCCGGTAGAACACCCCCGCCCGGGTGTAGGAGTCGACGTGGCCCAGCACGACGAAGGGACCGACCTCGCCCGCGCCCGGCCCGAGGTCGTACCAGCCGGCCTGCTCGGGTTTGTCGAGCGGCGGAACCTCGGCCGAGCCGTCGGGGTTGAGGCCCAGCGGAACCAGGCTGGAGGAGACGCCGATGCTGCGGATGCTGATGTCGCGCGGGCGCGGATCACCGGGGACCGGACCAGTGGTCTCGGCGTGGGTCGTCGCGGGCAGGAAGGTGGGGCGTGCGTCGACCGGGAGGAGGTCCGCCGACACCACGACGGTCAGCAGCACCGCGGACCAGATCAGGAGAATCGCGTTTCGCACGACGGACCTCCACCCGTTCGAGTTCGGCCGAACGGGTTGGCGGTGCGGCACCCTCAGGTCCGCACCGCCAACCCGCTCGGATCAGCTGCGCTGGTCAGCGCTGCGGCGTCGGTACAGGTGGGCACCGCCGGCCGCCAGGGCGGTGAGCGCGAGTCCGCTCACGGCCAGCAGCGGACCGGAGTTGTCGGTGTTCTCCTGCGCCGTAGCGCCACCGCCTGCCTGGACGCCACCCGTCGGCTTGTGCTCGACCTGCGGCACTTGCTGGGTGGGCTTGGGCATCTGCGGCTTGGCGGTAGGAACGTGGGTCGGCTTCTGCTGGGTCGGGCTCACCTGCGGCCGCTGCTGCTGCGGGCTCTGCTGCGGCGCCGGGGCCTGCTGCTGCGGCGGCGGTGCCGGTGCCGGAGCCGGAGCCTGCTCAGGAGGCGCGGCTGGCGGCGGAGCGACCTCGGGCGGAGGCTTGACCTCCTCGCACTCGCCCGGCTTGCAGGGCGGAGGTGGGCATTCCTCGGGCTTGCAGTGCTCCGGCGGCTTGGGCTTGCCGCAGTCCGAACCCTCGTCGCACTGGTTGATCCCGGGCAGTGATGGCGGTTCCGGTTCCGGTTCCGCCACGGCGGCCAATGGGGTCAGGGCGAACGACGCCCCCAGCACGAAGGCGGCGATGCCGCTGACGCGTACTAGCTTCGCGGGCACCTGAACCTCCTTTGATCAGTTGAGTGGAATTACTCTCAAAATCATTTTCCGTTCGCCTCGCGTGATTTGTTAAGGAGGCTGTTTCGTACGGTAAGCACGTATTTCCCGGTCGGCAGCGGCAGGAATGCATGATCATACGATCGAGGTGTAGCTGATATGTCCAATCGGGACTCAACATCACTGATCGTGAGAACAAGGTCGAAAAATGGGAGGTCGATCGTGCCGATTGTTGATGTCGGCTGAAGCCAGATCGGGTGACATGACTACGGATAGTGATATCGATGTTTTGTTGATCTGGCGAATCGACCACTGGGGCAGATCGATTTTCGCGGCAATCCCCCATTGTGGTCACGGCAGTGGAGAATTCGATCAGGGGTGCGCTGATCGAATTCTTGGGCAATTGCGATCAAGGCTGCGGTGAAATGATCGAACTATTTGAATCCGATCTCGAGAATTGTCGATCGATCAATTTCTCGGGAAAAGGCGATCGCGCACTGTGGACGGCTCAGCGGCGTGCGGCGCCGGTCGACCGTGCGCCCAGCGCGCGCATCGCGAAGGCGCCGAGGATCGGGCCCGGGGCCAGCACGAGGAAGGCGTACTGCCAGCCGCTGAGCGCGGCGATCGCGGGAACCAGGTTGATGGTGACCACCGTGATCAGGAAGCCGATCGCGGTCTGCGCGGTCAGCGCGGTGCCGATGTAGCGGGAGTCGGCCACCTCGCTCAGCGCGGTGGAGAACACCCCGGAATCGGCGATCACCGCCGCGCCCCAGATCAGGAGCAGCACCACCAGCACCGGCTGGGAGGCGCCGAACGCCAGCGGCGAAAGCAGGCAGCACGCGCCGCTGACGACGAGCGCGAGCCCGGCGGCGGGCGCCCGGCCGAAGCGGTCGGCGCCCCAGCCGCCGATCAGGCAGCCGACCACGCCGGCGATGCCGATGGCCGCGAAGGACAGCAGCCCGACGGTCGTCTCAGCGGCACCGGTGCCGGCGGTCACGAACGCCGGGAGCCAGGTCCACAGGGCGTAGAGCTCCCACATGTGCCCGAAGTAGCCGAGGTTGGCCAGCCTCGGGCCGCGTTCGCGGAACATCTCGAGCGCGTACCGCGGCCGGTGTTGCGCGGTTCCACCCGACAGGTGCGGGCCCGGCCGCACCACGGCCGCCGCCAGCACTGCGGCCGCGACGCCGATGCCCGCGGCGGTGAACAGCACGTGCTGCCAGACGAGAGTGCCGAGCCCCTTGATCAGCTGGGGCAGCGCTGAACCGACGGTGAGCGCGCCGATGAGGACGCCGAGCGCCATCCCGCGCCCGGTGGAGCCGAACCAGGACGCCATCAGCTTCATGCCCACCGGGTACACCCCGGCCAGGAAGAAGCCCGCGCACAACCGGCAGAGCACCGCGGGCCAGAACCCGTCGGCGAACAGCGGCACCGCGGCTGTCGCCGCGGCCGCGCCGAGTGCCGAGACCGCGGCGACCCGTTGCGGTGGGAACCGGTCGGGCAGGTTGAACGCGGCCGAGGTGACCGCGCCCAGTACGAAGCCGACCTGCACCGACGCGGTGAGCCACACGGCCTGCAGGTCGCTGATGTGCCAGGACTCGCGCAGGCTGGGCACGACCGCCGAGGCGGAGAACCACATCGCCATCGCCAGGACCTGCATGGCGGCGATGAGCCCGAGCTGGACGTATCGGTTGTTGCTCGCCATCGACGCCCAGCCGCTCCTCGTGTCCGCATCCCGCCGCGCTGACCGGCGGCCGGCGACGGGAGAAATTACCCGTGCGGATCGGCTCCGGTCCAGGTGTGCCGCGACACGTCGTGACCGCGGGTGCGGGTGGGGCTGGACCTTCCGCTCGTCACCGGAGGGGGCGGAAGCTCTGGGTGCCGGTCACCAAGTGGACGTCGCGCAGCGCCGAGTGGGCGTGGAGGTAGTTCAGCTCGTGCGCGAGATCGCCGACGCCGTTGCTGCCGAAATCGGGCGAGATGTTCAAAGTGGACAGAACGCCGACCGCGCGGCCCGCAGCATCCAGGACGGCGCTGCCGGAGTCGCCGGGGAGCCCCGGTGTCGTGGTCCGGATCGTGTGGTTCCAGCCGCCTGCGCTGTCGCCGAGCGACGTGCCCCGCTTGGCGTTCGGATCGGTGGCCTCGCCGCCGAGCTGAGCGCTGCCGTAGGTCACGACCTCGTCGTTCTTCCGGAGCCCCGCGGTGTTCAGCCCGGTGGGGCCGCCCCAGATCGGCAGGCTCGGGTTGACCTTCGCGACGTCCGCCGGGTCCAGTTCGACCAGCGCGAGGTCGTTGTGCGCGCAGGCGTTGGCATCGGTCTCCCGGATCGCCTGCATGGTCAGCCACGAGCTGTAGACCAGCACGCCCTCCTTGCTCGCGCCGGTGACCCGGACCTTGGTGCCGATGGGCCGCGAAGGGCTCGTGCAGCCGTTGATCTTGTCCACGGCCCCGGTGGTCGCGCAATGCGCGGCCTGCCCGATGTAGACCTTCGACCCGCTCTCGAAGACGAAGTTCGACGTGCACTGGGCGTTCCCGGTCACGGTCTGCACCCCCGGATGCACGGCAGCGGTCGATGCAGCAGCCCAGTCCGGCGCAGCCGAAGCGTACCCGGCCGTCAGAACGACGACGCCGAGCAGCGGAACCACTTGCGCCACAAGCCTCTTGGCGATCACGACGTCCTCCCGGAGCAGGCCGGTTCCGAGCCGGCAGCTTCCTGGTACCACGCCGGGGGCCACGCGGCGATGCGGATCTGAGCGGCGGTTCCGGAAGGGGCTGGTGTGGCAGGCGAGCAGCGTCCGGGTGCGGCGGCCGGGGCCCGCGTCGATGCTGGGCGGGGACCGCGTTCGGTGGGGGGATTGCGGGATGGGTTCGTTGTTCGTCTTCGCCGCGGGGGCGGCGCTGCTGATCTACAGCGCTGAGAAGCTGATCGGCTACCTCGTCGGGGCGGCCAGCGGGCTGAAGATCTCGGTGTTCCTCCTCGCGATCGTGTTCACCGGGATCGAGTTCGACGACGTCGTGCTCGGCGTCGCGCTCAACCTCGAAGACCTCGACGACGTCGCGCTCGGACTGGTCATGGGCACCGCGATCTCCTACACCGGGGTCGTGCTCGCGCTCGCCGCGATCATCGCGCCGACGACCGTGCGGATCCCCCGCGACTACCTGGCCGTCTTCGCCGTTGCGCCGCTGCTGATGGGTGCTTTCCTGCTCACCGCCTCCTCGCTCACCGTCCTCGACGGCCTGCTGCTGCTCGGCCTCTTCGCGCTGTTCACGGCCTACGTCGCGGTGCGCGAACTCCGCCGCGAGGAGCCGACGTTCCGCAACGCGGAGGTCTGCGAGGAGACGGAGAAGAGCGACGACCAGCTGCCGTTCACCGCCTCGCGCAAGTTGCCGGGCTGGGCCGATCTGGGGCTGGCCGTGGTCGCGCTGGCCGGTCTCGTCATCAGCGCCGCCGCCACGAGCATCGGCACGCAAGGCATCCTGCTCACCTACGGGATCGGCGGGACCGCGTTCGGCGCCACGATCATCACCGTCGCGCTGACCCTCGAGGACATCTTCCTGACGGTCGAACCGTTCCGGCGCGGGGTGCCGGCGATCGGGATCGGCAACGTCATCGGCAGCACGGTCTTCTCGGTGACCGGGAAGCTGGGCGTCGTCCTGCTCTCCGGCGGCGCCATCGAGGTCGGGCCGGACGTGCTCAGGTGGCACCTGCCGGTGCTCGTGGGGATGACCGCCCTCGCCGCGCTGTTCCTCCACCGCGGGAGGCTGCGGCGCTGGCACGGTGGCGTGCTGCTCGGGCTCTACGTCGCTTACTGGATCGTCAGCTTCGCGGTGTTCGGGTCAGCTCCGGTCGAGTCGTGACGGGTGCGGCCGGGGGATCAGGGCGGTTTCGACGGGCTGGTCGGCGTTGGCGGATCGGACCGCGTCCGCGACGAGCCCGTGGTCGGGGGACAGCGAGCAGACCGGGTCGGTGCGGGCCGCGTCGCCGGTGAGCAGGAAGGCCTGGCAGCGGCAGCCGCCGAAGTCGACGTCCCGGCGGGCGCAGCTGCGGCACGGTTCCCCCATCCAGTCGGTGCCGCGGAAGGCCTGGAACACCGGTGATTCCGCCCAGATCCAGGCCAGCGGGCGGTCCCGGACGTTCGCGCGCGGCAACGGCAGTTCCTGCGCGGCCGGGCAGGGGAGCGCATCGCCGTTGGGCGCCACGGTGAGCTGCCGCTGGCCCCAAC
This sequence comes from Saccharopolyspora sp. NPDC002686, assembly GCF_040295745.1. NCBI lineage: Bacteria > Bacillati > Actinomycetota > Actinomycetes > Pseudonocardiales > Pseudonocardiaceae > Saccharopolyspora > Saccharopolyspora sp. NPDC002686. The sequence goes on along the minus strand of NZ_JBEOVY010000187.1, from coordinate 7,346 downwards.
CACCCATGCAGGGCTTGGGGTGCTGGCCGTAGTAGTCGGGCAGGACGTAGATGATCTCCATCCGCCCGGCGAGCCGCTCGCGCGCGGCGCGCACGACGACCTCGGCCCGTTCCAGCTGCGCCCGGCTGGGCAGGAGGGCCTCGCGGTTGCGCCGGGCCCAGCCGTAGTACTGGGTGTTCGCCAGCTCGACGCGATCGGCGTTCAGGTGCTCGGCCATGGCCAGGACGTCGGCGATGCCGTCGATGTTGAGCCGGTGCAGGACCACGTTCAGCGTCAACGGCCAGCCCAGCTCCTTCACCAGGTGCGCGGCGGCGATCTTGCGCCGGAACGAGGTGGTGCCCGCGATGCGGTCCGATGCCGTCGCCTCGTGGGACTGGACGCTGATCTGCACGTGGTCGAGCCCGGCGGCGCGCAGCTGCTCGGCCCGGTGCGCGGACAGGCCCAGCGCGCTGGTGATGAGGTTGGTGTACATGCCCAGCTCGTGGGCGCTGCGCACGATGTCCACGACATCCCGGCGCAGGAGCGGTTCACCGCCCGAGAGGTGGAGCTGGAGCACGCCCAGCTCGCGGGCCTCGGCCAGCACCCGCTGCCACTCCGCGGTGTCCAGTTCGTCCTGGTAGTCGGCCATGTCGAGCGGGTTGGAGCAGTACGGGCAGTGCAGCGGGCAGGCGTAGGTGAGCTCGGCGAGCAGGCCGAAGGGACTAGGCATCCCGCACCTCCAGGTAGCGCTTGCCGACCAGGCGGGTGAGGAACCGCGCCACCTCGTCGGCCGCCACGTGCTGGTACCGGCCGCGCAGCTCCTGGACGATCTCGGCGACGCTGCGCCGCCCGTCGCAGAGCTCGAGCACGGCCGCGCCGGTCGGGTTCAGCACCGACACCGCTTCCGGGGTCAGCAGCAGGTGCTGCTCGCGCACCCGGTCGAAGGTCAGGCGCACGTGCGAGGTCAGCTCCGGTCGGCTGGACGGGTGCATCACGCCGGTCCGGTCGAGCCGGGATACGCCCGGTCGATGCCGTCGAGGACGCTCCAGAGCACGTCGTTCTTGAACGCCAGCGCATCCACCGCCCTGGCTTGCTGCTCGGCTGTGCGGCAGTGCTCGGTCACCACCTCCAGCGCGTGCTCGGCGTCCCGCGGGGCCTGGGTGAGGCGGGACCGGAAGTAGGCCAGGCCGTCGCGGTCGATCCACGGGTAGTGGCGTTCGAAGGCGGCGAGGCGCTCGGCCATCAGGTCCGGCGCGAACAGCTCGGTCAACGACGACGCCACCGCCTCGACCCACGGCCGGGTGCGGGCGAAGTTCACGTAGGCGTCGACGGCGAAGCGGACCCCCGGCACGACGTGCCGCTCGTCGAGGACCTCCGCGCGGGACAGGCCGACCGCTTCGGACAGCCGCAGCCAGGCCTCGATGCCGCCCTCCGAGCCCTCCGTGCCGTCGTGGTCGAGGATGCGCTGGATCCACCTCCGGCGGACCTCCCGGTCCGGGCAGTTGGCCAGGATCGCGGCGTCCTTGCGGGGGATGTTCTCCTGGTAGTAGAAGCGGTTGGCCACCCAGCCCCGGATCTGCGCGGGGGCGAGCTCGCCCGCGTTCATCCTGACGTGGAACGGGTGCTGGCTGTGGTAGCGCTGCGACTGGGCCCGCAACGCATCGGTGAAGCTGCCGGTGGTCGTCAAGGCGTCAACCGCACCTCCAATCCGTCCGAGGCGATCTCGATCCCGTGCTGCTCGACGACGCGCCGCTCGGGTGCGTCGTTGAGCAGCACCGGGTTGGTGTTGTTGAGGTGCACGTAGATCTTGCGCTGCGCGGGCAGCTCGGCCACTCGTCGCAGGCTGCCGTCCGGGCCGGCGATGGGCAGGTGCCCCATGTCGCGGGAGGTCTTGCTCGCCAGGCCGAGCCGGATCATCTCGTCGTCGTGCCAGCACGTGCCGTCGATGAGCAGGCAGTCGCAGTCGGACAGCTCCGCCAGCACTGCCGCGGTCAACTGCTGCACCACCGGCAGGTACACCGCGGTGCGGCCGCTGGTCCGATCGGTCAGCCGGTAGCCGACGACGCGACCGTGCTCCCGGCCGGGCCCGAAGCGGTTGCGCTTGTCGGTCGGCACGTCGAAGGCCCGGTAGGACAACCCGCCGCCGAGCTGGGTTTCCTCGCCGGGCACGACTTCCCGCCACGTCACCGCGCAGTAGGCCTCCAGCGTGCGCAGGATCGCCGTTGCGCGGCACAGGGTTTCCCGCACCGCTGCGGTGGCGTGCAGTTCGATCGACTTCGCCTCGCGCAGCAGCAGGAGGCCGAGGGTGTGGTCCAGCTCGGCGTCGGTGAGCAGGACGGCCTGCAACGGCGTGGCCCGGCCCGCGCCCGGCTGCAGCGCGTGGAACGACTCGATCTGGGTGCGGATGTCCGGGGATGCGTTGAACAGGAACCACCGCTGGTGGTCGGTGCTCACCGCGATCGACGACTGCGTCCGGGGACGGCCGGGACGAGACCCCGCGCGCACCGCGCGGCAGTTCGGACAACCGCAGTTCCACTGCGGAAACCCGCCGCCGGCAGCCGAACCGAGCACCCGCAACCACATTCCCAGTCCCTTCACCGGAAGACCTGTCTTTGATCTTTTGCTTTGATGCGCCGCAGGCGCATAGCCCACCCGCACCGTTGCGCAAAGCGAGTTCAAAACAGGTTCTGAAAGGCCGGGCTAGTCGTCCATTTGCGCGACGTACATCGTCACTTCGGCCGCGCAGCCGACCTCTTCGAAGTCCGGTGTTTCCCAAGCGGCGAGTTCCGGTTGCGCAGCAACGGATTCCATCATCTGTCCTTCCTCTTGGTGTTCTCCGACGAGTCAGCTCAGTCGGGAAGTGCGAAGGCGAACAGTGCGTCCCCGTGGGGTGACCCGAGCATAGCGGGCAAGAAGCCCTCGACCCAGGCTCCCCACCCGACTGGCACAGCGATGTACTGCTTCCCGTCGACGCTGTAGGTGGTCGGATTGCTGTGGTGCCCGCAGCCGGTCTGGAACTGCCACAGCAGCTCGCCGCTGCGCGCGTCGTAGGCGTTGAACTCCCCGGTGGGCTCCCCGGCGAACACCAGATCACCGCCGGTGGCCAGCACCGATGCGCACATCGGGACGTCGTTGTCCCAACGCCACACCTCCCTGCCGGTGGCCGGGTCGAACGCCGACACCGAACCCCGCATGTCCGTGCCGTCGACGGTCACGCTGGCGCCCCAGTAGGGGATGCTCTCCTTGAACTCCCGGCGGCGGCGCGTGACCTTCGCGCCGACGTCCTGCACCGGCACGTAGCAGAGCTGCGTGCGCGGGCTGTAGGCGGCGTGCGTCCACTCCTTGGCACCGGCGGGCCCCGGCCAGAAGTGGACCTCCTCGCCCTCGGCGTCCGGGAACACCTTCGGCGTGACTTTCCCGCTCGGGTCGATCTCGCCCCAGGTGATGCGGTCGACGAACGGCGCGACCCGGACGAGTTCGCCGTTGGTGCGGTCGAGGACGAAGAAGTAGCCGTTCTTGTCGAAGTGCGCCAACAGCTTCCGGCCGTCGGAGTCGAACAGGATGTGCTCCATCGTGCTGTCGTAGTCCCACAGGTCGTGCGGGTTGTACTGGTAGTGCCAGCGGATTTCGCCGTTGTCCGGGTCTACGGCGATGACGCTGTCGGTGTGCAGGTTGTCGCCCGGGCGCACCGCGCCGTCGAAGTCCGGCGCCGGATTGCCGGTGCCCCAGTACATGAGGTTCAGCTCCGGGTCGAAGCTGCCGGTGATCCACGGGTTCCCGCCGCCGCGCGTCCAGGCCGGGCCGTCCGGCCACGTGTCCGATCCCGGTTCGCCGGGCTTGGGCACCGTGTAGGTGCGCCAGACGTGGCGCCCGGTGTCCAGGTCGAAGGCGTCGAGGTGGCCGCGCACGCCGAACTCGCCACCCGAACTGCCGACCACGACCAGGTCCTTGACCACCAGGGGCGCGACGGTGGCGCTCTCGCCGGCCCGCACGTCGCCGTACGCGGCGTCCCAGAGCAGGTGCCCGTCGATGGCGTCGAGCGCGATGATGTGGGCGTTGAGCGTGACGACGAAGACCTTCCCCTTGGCCACCGCGACCCCGCGGTTGACGTTGCCGCAGCACAGCGAGGTGTCGTAGGGGATGGCGTGCTTGTAGCGCCACAGCTCCCGCCCGGTCCTGGCGTCGATGGCCCACACGAAGCCGTCCCAGCCGGAGACGAACATGATCCCGTCCACGACGATCGGGGCGGCCTCGAACGAATAGGTCGACGCACCCGCGTGCAGTCCGCTCGATCCGGATTGGAACACCCAGGCGGGCTTCAGGGCGCCGACGTTCTCGGTGTTGATCTGGTCCAGCGGGCTGTAGCGCTGCCCGTCGTAGGCGCCGTAGTAGGTGAGCCAGTTCTGCGGTTCCGCGCGGGCGTTGCGGATGCGTTCGTAGGTCACGTCCTGGACCACCGGTGGAGCGCTGCCCGGCAGGCCGCTCATAGAGGCGTACCCGACGGCGCGCCCGGCATCCACGTATTGCGTCATGGCCTGCTCCTCCTCACGGGCGAGGTTGGTCCGGGCGGTCCAGCCGGGCCTGCTCCGGGACGTCGCCGAGCACCACGATCGCTCCCACCAGGCCGCGGCCTTCGTCGTTGCCGATGGGGGAGCTGTACCAGTAGTAGCCGGGACCGTCGAGGTTCAGCGAGGCGGTTCCCCGGGACTGCACCGGCAGCCAGATGAACTGGCTGTCGCCGTTGCTGGGCAGCAGCGCGCAGTGCGTGTTCTGGTCGTCGTTGACGATCTCCAGCACGAGGTCGCCGCCGTGCGGCATCACCAGGATCGAGGGATCCCAGATCAGCTCGTCCGGCAGGATCCGGATGCGGGCGCGCAGGCGGCCGTCGGAGTCCTCCTCGGCGTACCCGAGGCCGCCGTGGGCGGCCATCCGGCCGAGCACGGCGCCGTTCTGCTTGTCCAGTCCGATCTCGTTCACCAGCGCCGACAAGTCTTGTGCGGTCGGCATCGGCCTCATCTCCTAGTCCCGCGCCCCGGGAGGGCCCGCGGGTGGTGCTGCTTGTCCGCGCGCCCTCGCTGTGTGACCAGGGCGGATGAGGATGGGGACGGGCACGCCGGTGCGGCACCCCGGACCGGCCGCCCGACACCTCCCCCGTCGCGCGGACCCGTCAAGGTGCAGGATAACCCCGCCGCGGCCGAGCATCAGGTGGGCGAATTTCCTTGACGGGAAAGGACTTCGTCAATGTATCTCGCCTGAGTATCCACTGTGGACTACTGCGGTGCTCGGCGGGCGTCGAACTGCTCGACGGTGCTGATGCCGTGGTCCAGCACCGCCCGGTAGACCTCGTAGCTGGGCGGCTGCTCCGGCCGGTGCGCCAGCGCGGACTTGATGCGCAGGATCGCGCGGCGGTGGTCGTCGGTCAGCCGCGGGGGCAGGGTGCGCAGGTGTTCGAGGTCGGGTTGGCGGTCCGGCTCGTCGACGAACCAGATGTCCAGCGTCCAGTCCTGCTCGGCCGGGCAGCGGTACTCGACGCCGAGGTAGAGGCCGTCGGGGTAGCGGGGATCGGTGTTCCAGCGCCCGGTGTCGTCGCGGAAGCGGACCTGGCGAACGCGGTCGTGGACGGCGAGCTGGGCGCCGATCCCGGCCACGGCCGACTTGGCGGCGGCGTCGAGGAGCGGGCAGATGACCGTGATGTCGAGGTCCCGGCGCACCATCAACCCCAGCGCTGCGCTGCCCACTCGCACGGGCTCGCCCAGCGCTGCCAGCAGTTCGCCGAGGCGGAGATCGGTGTGCACGTCGTCGGCTTCGGCCTGGAGTTCTCGTTGCTGCACCAGCAGCTCGGCGGAGGTCATTCCGAGTCATTCTGCCAGCGCGGTGCGGCGAGAAGTCGCCAGCGGTGTTCCGGCACCTCCGGCGCCGTGCGTAGGGTCGTGCTGATCTCCGCGGGCCGATCGGAAGGTGCTGCCGTCATGGGTGCTGCGCGCCGGAAACCGACCAGCTGGTTCACCGCGCGGGCGCTCATCGGCGCATCGGCACTGGTGTTCGTGCTGCCGCCGGGGGCGGCATTCGCGGAACCGCCGCAAGCGCTGCCGGGCTCGGCCCCGGACGCCGACAGCAAGTGGCAGCCCGCCTTCGACTACGACGGGGACGGTTGCTACCCGACCCCGGCGATCGGACCGGACGGCACCGTGGCCGAAGGGCTGAAGCCGTCCGGTTCGCTCAACGGCAACTGCCACGACCAGTCGGACCTGGACAACACCAACTCCTACTCCCGCGCCAAGTGCGATCCGAGCGGCTGGTGCGCCTACCTCTACGACCTGTACTTCGAGAAGGACCAGGCGCTCGACGGCGTGGACGACGCCTTCGGGCACCGCCACGACATCGAGCACGTCGTGGTGTGGGTGCGCGACGACCGGGCCGAGTACGTCTCCACTTCGGCGCACGGCGGGTACTCGACGTACCCGGCCGGCGAGGTGTCCTGGGAGGGCACCCACCCGAAGATCGTCTACCACAAGGACGGCGCCAGCACGCACGCGTTCCGCCTGGCCAACGCCGACGAGCAGCCGGAGAACCACCGCGGGACCTGGCAGTACCCGCCGCTGGTGGGCTGGGAGGACTACCCGGAGGGGATCCGCGACGTGCTCACCTCCGCCGACTTCGGCAAGGCCAGCCTGGGGATCGAAGACGGCGCTTTCGAGGACAACCTCGCCAAGGCCAAACCGGAGGGCATCGCGTTCGACCCGCACGGCTGATCCGCATGCCCGGTTTCTGCCCTGGTCCTCCCGCACCGGTGTCCGGTTGACTTCCCGGCAACCGATCATCGAGGAGGGCAGACCGTGGTGGTCAGCGAGCCCGGAGCGCAGCCGGCGGTCGCGCACGTCGTGTGGGACTGGAACGGAACCCTGTTCGACGACGCCGATGCGCTGATCCAGTCCACCATCGAGGCGTTCGAGGCGACCGGATCACCACCGATCACCGTCGACCAGTACCGCAGGCAGCACACCCAGCCGATCGACGCGTTCTACGACCGGCTCTTCGGCGCACCAGTGCCACCCGACCTGCGGAGCGCGCTGCACGCGGCGTTCCACGAGGCCTACTCGCGGCGCCGGCCATCCCTGGCGCTGGCGGTGGACGCCCGCGAAGCACTGGGTGCGATCACGGCCAGGGGGCTGTCGCAGTCGTTGTTGTCGATGCATCCGCACGAGCGCCTGACCTCGTTGGTCGACCGCTTCGGCATCGCCGCGCACTTCGCCCGCATCGACGGACAGCGCGGCCCGGACCGCGGCTTCAAACGCGCCCACCTTGCCGAACACCTGGAGCTGTTGGGACTGGCGAGCGGTGACGTGCTGCTGATCGGGGACAGCGTC
>NZ_JBEOVY010000186.1:0-14839 GCF_040295745.1 Saccharopolyspora sp. NPDC002686 | reverse complement strand
GCGCATTGCTTGCCGCCCCACCTACGGGGGCTCCGAACCCGTCTGCGGCGGGGTGCGCCGGCCCGCCGCGGCCCGGCGCACCGAACGGTGTCAGGCCGTCTCGACGCTGGTGCGCAGGCGCAGGTCGTCGAGGCTGCGGCCGGTTTCCACGGTGTAGCTGCCGGGGATCAGGCGCCAGGTCCCGGCTTCCTCGTCCCAGAGCTCGGCGGCTCGGCGGGGCAGCACGACGGTCGCTTCGGCGGTCTCACCGGGTTCTGCCGTCACGGACGCGAAGCCGGCGAGGCGGCGGGCCGGGCGTTCGGCGGCATCCCCCTCCGGGACGGCGAGGTAGACCTGGACCACTTCGCGTCCGGCCCGGTCGCCGGCGTTGCGCACGCGGACGGTGAGCCTGCCCAGCTCGTCCGCGCCCTGCGGTGCGGCGAGCTCGGCCGATTCGTACTGCCAGTCGGTGTAGCCGAGGCCGTGCCCGAAGCAGTACGCCGGGGCGGTCCCGGCCCGCTGCCAGGCCCGGTAGCCGATGAAAACGCCTTCGTCGTAGCGGAGTTCTCCGTCGACCGGGGTCACCTGGGTGACCGGGGCGTCCGCCAGCTGCACCGGCCAAGTGGTGGGCAGCCGGCCGCCCGGCTCCTCGACGCCGAGCAGGACGTCGGCGAGCGCGGCACCGGCCTCCTGGCCGGGGAACCAGGTGAGCAGGACGGCGGCGACGTCCTCGCGCCACGGCATCTCCACCGGTGAACCCGAGTTGACCACCACGACGGTGTTCGGGTTGGCCTCCGCCACCCGCTGCACCAGCTCGTCCTGCCGGCCGGGCAGCCGCAGGCTCGTGCGGTCGGCGCCCTCGCTCTCCACCCGCTCGGTGGTGGCGACGATGACGATCGCCGTCCCGGCGGATCGCGCGGCGGCGACCGCCTCGTCGAGGAGTTCGTCGGCGTCGCGCTGCGGGTCCAGGTGCGCGAGGCCGACGCCCACCGAGTCCAGCGGCAGCGGCGTCGCGCTCTTGGGGATGACGTTGAGCAGGCTGACCTCGACCGCCTCCCCGGCGGCGAGCTCGACCTGGCCCCGCTCCACCGGGGCCTCGAAGAACGCCTCGAACGGGTCGCGGCCGTCGAGCGAGTGCGCGCCGTCGAAGACGACTTCGCCGGCCACGGTGAGCTTGAACCCGCCGAGGCCCTTGGTGCCGAAGGTGTGCAGGCCGCTCTCGCGCGGGGTGAACGTGCCGACGATCTCGACGCTGTGCAGCTCCTCGTAGCGCACGCCGTCGGGGAAGTCGCCGTGCCACTGCACCATCCCGTTGGGCAGCTCCTCCTCGCCCAGCACCCGGCCGTCCGCGTCGCGCACGACCGCCCGAAGGGCGAAGCCGGCCCCGGCGATCCCGAGTTCGTCGCTGGTCTCGGTGCCGACCGCGAAGGTCACCTGGCCACCGGGCAGCGCGGCGCGCAGCCCGTCGAGCGGGGACACGACGCGGTCCGGGAACACCTGGGCAGAACCACCGCCGAGCACCCGGGCGTCCCGCGCCGCCGAACCGATCACGGCGACCCCGGAAGCGGCCGACGGGTCGAGCGGCAGCAGGTGGTTCTCGTTGCGGACCAGGACGAATGCGCGCCTGGCGATCTCCCGCGCGAGCGCGTGCCCGTCGACCTCGGCGGGCCGCTCCTCAGCCGCGACGGCGGCCGGTACGCCCTCCAGCGCTCCGACCCGGGCGGCGAGCCGCAGGACGTTGCGCACCGCATCGTCCACAACGGACTCGTCGACCTCGCCGGCGCGGACCGCGGCGGCCAGCGCCTCGCCGTAGACCGTGCGGGGGCCGGGCATGGCGACGTCCAGGCCGCCCCGGATGGCGCCCGCCGTGTCACGCGCGGCGAACCAGTCGGACACGATGTAGCCGTCGAAACCCCACTCCCCGCGCAAGACCTCGTTCTGCAGCCGGGAGTGCTCGGTCATCGTCGGGCCGTTCACCGAGTTGTAGGCGGCCATCACGCCCCACGGGCGGGCCCGCTCGACGATCATCTCGAACGGCGCCAGGTAGAGCTCGCGCAGCGCCCGCTCGCCGACGATGTTGTTGACGGTGAAGCGCTCGGTCTCCGCGTCGTTGGCGACGAAGTGCTTGACCGTGGTGCCGACCCCGCCCTCCTGCACGCCGCGCACGTAACCGGTGCCGATCTCGCCGGTCAGGTGCGGGTCCTCGGAGTAGCACTCGAAGTGCCGCCCGCCCAGCGGCGAGCGGTGCAGGTTCACCGTGGGCGCGAGCAGCACGTGCACCCCCTTGCGCCGAGCCTCCTGGGCCAGCAGGTGACCGGCGCGCCGGGCCAGTTCCGGGTCCCAGGTGGCGGCCAGCGCGGTGGGGCTGGGCAGCGCGATCGACGGGTCGTCCGCCGTCCAGCGCACGCCGCGCACCCCGATCGGCCCGTCGGACATCACCAGCGGGGCGAGCCCGATCTCGGGCAGAGCGGGCAACGACCACATGCTCTGCCCGGCGAGCAGCCTGGCCTTGGCATCCAGGTCGAGTCGGGCGAGTGCCGCCGCGACCGCGGCGTCGTAGCTGACCACTGTGGACTCCTCCGGTTCGTGGTTGGTGGAACGGTTCATCGGGTGCCCTTGATGCGGGTGACCAGGAGCGCGCCCAGCAGCGTGGCGGCTGCGGCGATGCCGAACAGCAGCGGGTAGTTCTGCCCGCCGCCGACGGCCAGCACGAACGGGGCGATCATCGGCATCAACGACTGGGGGAGGGCGTTGGCGATGTTCACGATCCCCAGGTCCTTCGCGCGGCTGCTCTCGTCGGGCAGGACATGCGTGATCAGCGCGGTGTCGACGGCGTAGAACAGGCCGCCGCCGACGCTGATGACCAGCTGGGCGACCACGATCGCGGACAGGCCCGGGGCGGCGGCGAGCAGGCCGATGCCGATCGCGACGATCAGACCGGAGACCATCACGAACGGCTTGCGGCGGCCGGTCCGGTCGGAGAGCCAGCCGCCCAGCGCGGCCGTGGCGGCCTGGAGGCCGTAGCCGCCGGCGACGAGCGCGGCGACCAGGCCCGCGGTGGCGGCGGCGTCGAGGCCCATCCGGAACGGCACGTAGTAGGCCAGGTACGTCATCGGTGCGACCGAGCCGAACATGACCAGGAACTTGGTGAACCAGGCCCAGCCGAAGTCCGGGGCGCGCCGCGGGTCGAACACGAAGCTGCCGAGGAACTCCCGGACCGAGAACGGCTGCGGTGCCCCGGCCGGGGTCCGGTCGGGGAGGGTGGCGGCGAACCAGCAGACCAGGCCGACGGCCAGCACGGCCGGGAGCAGCAGCATGACGCGCAGGTCCGAGGTGAACGCGGCGATGCCCGAGCCCACCAGCACGGCGCCGGTCAGGCTGGTGCCGATCGCACCGGACGCCCTGCCCAGGCCGGATTCGGGGACCTGGTCGGGGATGCTCGCCATGAGCGCCGAGAACGCGGCGTTGAAGGAGCACTGGGTGATCGCCCACCCGATGACCAGCGCGGGCACCGACGGAAGGAAGGCGATCATGCAGAGCCCGAGGGCGCCGCCGACGACCCCGCCGACCAGCCACGGGCGGCGGCGGCCGAAGCGCGAGCGGGTGCGGTCGGACAACCGGCCGAACAGCGGGTTCGCGACCATCGCCAGCACCGCCCCGATGCCCAGCACCAGGCCGAGGGTCGATTCCTTGTGCTGCGGTGCGACTTCCGCGACGCGCAGCGCCATGGTGACGACCACCGGGGTCAGCAGTGCGCTGTAGAGACCGAGGTTCGCCAGGCCCAAGCGGAGCACGAAGCCGCGCGGGGCGCTCCGGTCGGCTTCCGGCGGCGTGGTGCGGGTGAGGGCAGTCGGTCTGTCCACTGCCGTACCTCCTCGTTGAGGTAAGGGAAAGGGGGAATTCGGGCAGGCCGGAGCGGGTACGCCGCCCTGTCGTCGGCAGCATCCTGACCGATTCACCTGTAGATCAGTAGGCGTCGTTACATTTTCGCAATAATTTGTGCTGCTGGGTGTTCCCGACGACTACGCTCGGTTCCGTGACAGCGGATCGATCAGCACCACGGGGCAGGGCGCTGCGCAGCGAGAGCCGGCGCGCCGAGATCCTGCAGGCAGCGATGTCGGTGATCGCCGAGCGCGGCTACCGGGGCGCCTCGCTCAGCGCGGTGGCCGAACGCGTCGGCATGACCCAGCAGGGCCTGCTGCACTACTTCCCGACCCGGGAGGCGTTGCTCATCGCGGTGCTCGAAGCCCGGGACGAGTGGGACACCGGCGGAACCCAGGGCGGTGCGCACGCCTGGCCGCTGGAGATGTGGACCCTCCTGGTCGACTACAACACGACGCGCAGCGGTGTCGTGCAGACGTTCTCGGCCTTGCTCGGCGAGAGCGTGACCGACAACCAGCCGGCGCGCGAGTACTTCGCCCAGCGCTACGTGATGGTCCGCGAGCGCGCGGCGGCGACCCTGCGCCACGAGTTCGGGGAGCGGCTCCCCGGCGGGCTGACCCCGGAGGAAGCGGCGCCGCTGGTGGTCGCGGTGATGGACGGCATGCAGTTCCAGTGGTTGCTCGACCCGGACAGCGCCGACATGTCCGCCGCCTTCCGCCACCTGATCGCGCTGCTCGGCGAGGAGCGGCCGCAGGGCGGTTGAGGCGGCTCCTGTCACGTGGTTTCGAAGGTGGCCATCATGCCCATGTCCTCGTGCTCGGCGTTGTGGCAGTGGAAGACGTAGCGGCCGCGGTAGTGCTCGAAGCGGGTGATGACCTCCACCGCTTCGCCGGGTTGCAGGTCGACGGTGTCCTTCCAGCCCGCGTCGAGCGGGTGCGGTTCGCGGTTGCCGCGGGAGAGGACCTGGAAGTGGGCCAGGTGCAGGTGGATCGGGTGGTGCAGGTCCGCGACGAAGCGCCAGATCTCGACGTCGCCGAGGCGCGGGCGGGCCGCGACGTAGCCCGTGTCGAAGGGGCGGCCGCCGATCAGCCAGCCGCGCCGATCGCCGTGGCGACCGCTGCGGAAGGCGAAATCCCTGGTCACCACGGCTTGTTCGCGGCGCAGCGGTTCCACTTCGGACAGTCGGGGCGGGATGGCGGAGTCGTCGGGTTCGCGGCGGGTCACGCGGAACCGCATCACCTGCGCGGTCGAGCCGGTGCCCAGGCGGTTCACCAGGGTGACCTCGGTGCCGACCGGGTAGCGGCCGAAGTCGACGATCACGTCGTGGCGCTCCGCTGAGGCCAGCGCGATGCTGTCGTGCGCGACGGGGGATGCCAGCAGGCCGCCGTCCGAGCCGATCTGCACGAACGCCGGGCCGTCCGGCGGTGGTGGGTCCAGCGCGAGTTCGTAGCGGCGGGCGTTGGAAGCGTTGAGGACGCGCAACCGGTGCCGGGTCGCGGACACCTCGTGCACCGGCCACGGCACGCCGTTGACCAGGACGACGTCGCCGAGGACACCGGCCGCGTACGCGTCTGTCACGCCGGGGACGGTAGTCAGTGACGGGTCCAGCGAGGGGTAGTCGAACGATCCGTCCGCGGCGAACGCGCGGTCGGTGATCAGCAGCGGGATCTCGCGTTCGCCGCGCGGCAGCGGGAGGGCGTCCTCCTCGTCGTCGCGGACGACGTGCAGCCCGGCCAACCCCCGGTACACGGCCGGGCCGGTGAAGTCCATCCGGTGGTCGTGGTACCAGAGCAGCGCGGCGCGCTGGTCCAGCGGGTAGATGTACTCGCGGCTGCCTCGCGCGATGCTGGCCCGCGGGTCGTGCATGCCGTGGTGGCCGTGGTTCCAGCCGCGCGTCGGCAGGACGAGGTCGGTCGGATAGCCGTCGGACTCCGGTGGGGTGCGGCCGCCGTGCAGGTGGGCGACGGTCGGCACCGGGAGCTCGTTGCGGTGGCGGATGATCGCGGTGCGGCCGCGCCGCGATTCGACGGTGGGGCCGGGGAAGATGCCTTCGTAGCCCCAGATCGGGGTGCGCAGTCCGGGCAGGATCTCCGCCATCGCCTCGCGCGCGGTGATCTCGTAGCGGTCGGCGAAGTCGTCCTGCGCAACGGGTTCCAGCACGGGCGGGATCGCCAGCGGGAGCTGGAAGGGAGCGGGCAGGGGGACCGCGCTGCGCAGCACTGCGCCGGTCGAGGTGTGCCGGGCCAGCAGTTGCGGGCCGCCCAACCCCGCCGCCAGCACGATTCCGGCGCCGCCGGCCAGACCGAGGAACCGCCGGCGCCCCATCGCGGTGCTCATCGCGCGACCTCCGGAGCGCCCAGCGCGCTCGGTCGCCAGAGCGCGACCAGCGAGACCGTGCTCAGGGCGATCAGTGCGACGCCGAGCGGAAAGTGCACGCCGAGGGCGCCGAGCAGTCCCGCGAAGTACTGGCCGGTTTCGCCGAGGACGATCAGCGCGGCCGCCGCGCTGGGCCAGCGGGGGCCGCGCCGGGCCCAGAGGACGAGGGCGGCCGCCAGCTGCGCCAGTCCGAGGTAGTAGACGACGTCCGCGCCCACCGCGTGGACGTGCAGCATGTCGTAGTCGCCGCTGAGCAGCACACCCGCGAACACCGGTTGCCCGAAGATCGCGATCGCGTGCGCCGAGGCGATGGCGCGGAGGGTCAGCAGCACCGGACGTGCCCGGTTGCGCTCGGGTTTGGCCGTTCCGGCCGAAGTGGACGGTCCCATCGTCGCTTCCTGGTGATCAGAGGATCTTGACCACGACGTTAGGGACGGATTCCGATACCTTCCAAGACCAATTCTGCGATGAATTCATGCCCCATGGGGCATCATGGGTGCATGGACCTGCTGCCGCTGCGCTACTTCCAGGCGGTCGCCCGCCACGAGCACATCAGCCGGGCCGCCGCCGAGCTGCGGGTGTCCCAGCCGTCGCTGTCGCGGACGATCGCGCGGCTGGAGAAGGAGCTCGGTGTGCCGCTGTTCGACCGGCAGGGCCGCCAGATCCGGTTGAACCGCTTCGGTTCGGCGTTCCTGGCCCGGGTGGATCGGGCGCTGGCCGAGCTCGACGACGGCCGGCAGGAGCTCTCGGACGCGGTCGGCCTGGTGCGCGGCAGCGTCGCGGTGGCGACGGAGACGCTGCTGACCTTGTCGGGTGCCCTGGTCGGATTCCGCGCCGAGCACCCCGACGTCGACGTGCGGCTGTACCAGTCGTCGGCCACGGCGATGCTCCAGCGGCTGCGCCGCGGCGAGGTGGACCTCTGCCTGTCCTCGCAGCCGGTCGACGATCCGGCGCTGGAGACGGCCGAGGTCCTGCGCGAGGAGGTGCTGCTGGCGGTGCCGCGCGAGCACCCGCTGGCGTCGCGGACCAGCGTCGGCATCGCCGAGATCGCCGAGGAACCGTTCATCACCACCAGCGGCGACTTCTGGCAGCGGGAGCTGACCGACCGCTTGTTCGCGGCCGTCGGCCGGCGCGCCAACATCGTCTGCGAGAGCGACGAACCGGCGGCGAGCGCGTTCCTGGTGAGCCTCGGACTGGGTGTGGGGCTCGTCCCGGAGATGGCGAGCAGGTACGACGTGGCCCCCTTGGTGTTCCTGCACGTCGACGCACCGGGCTGCGAGCGCGTGCTGTCCTACGTGTGGCGCCGCGACGCCTATTCCTCGGCTGCGGCGCGCCGCTTCCGCGAGCACACCACTGAAACCCTCCGCCGAGAAGCGCGGAGCTGACCGCCGCGGGACCGGCGGTGGGCGAACGGACCGTTCGCCTCGGCGGAGGAGGTGGAGGCTCCGCCCCTTCCAATGTCCGGAGTGGACTGTCAACGCGGGGGTGCGGCGTGCTCCAGGTCGTCGATGCTGCCGGACATGATGGTGCGGATGTGCTCGGTGATGTGCTGGAGCGGCCAGTCCCACCAGGTCAGGGCGAGGAGGCGGTCGACGTCCGCATCGGAGTAGCGGCGGCGGATGAGCTTGGCGGGGTTGCCGCCGACGATGCCGTAGTCGGGGACGTCGTCGACCACGACCGCTCCGGACGCGATGATCGCCCCGTGGCCGATCCGGACGCCGGGCATCACCGTGGACCGGTAGCCGAACCAGACGTCGTTGCCCACCACGGTGTCGCCTCGTCCGGGCAGGCCGGCGATGAGGTCGAAGTGCTCGCTCCAGGAGCCGCCCATGATCGGGAACGGGAACGTGGACGGGCCGTCCATGCGGTGGTTGGCGCCGTTCATGATGAACCGCACGCCCTCTCCCAGCGCGCAGAACTTCCCGATCACCAGCTTCTCCGGCCCGTAGTGGTAGAGCACGTTGCGGGTTTCGAAGGCGGTCGGATCCTCCGGATCGTCGTAGTAGGAGAACTCCCCGACCTCGATCAGCGGCGAGGTGATCAACGGCTTCAGCAGCACCACCCGGGGTTGTCCGGGCATTGGATGCACCACGGTCGGGTCGGCCGGTGCGGTTGACATCGCTGATCCTCCGTTATTGCGACAAGTGTTACTTTAAGAGCCTCCCATGGCACCGCCGCGTCGAGCAACGGAATTACCAGCGATGACTTCTCCAGAACCTCGCCGCCGCCCAGGCGGCCGAACCGCACGCATCCGCCAGCAGGTGCTCGACGCGGTCCTCGCGGAGCTCGGCGAGCACGGTTATGACGGGCTCGCGGTGGAAACCGTCGCCGCCCGGGCTGGCGTGCACCGCGCGACGGTGTACCGGCGCTGGGGCGACGTCGGCGGCCTGCTCGCAGACGTCCTGGACGCGGCTGGCGACGACGACTGGCAGCCCCCGGACACCGGTTCCCTGCACGGGGACCTGGCAGCGCTCAACCAGGAGATCCACGACGCGCTGGTCGCGAAGCCGCCGGTCGTGGCGGCCCTGATCGCCGCCTCGTTCCGCTCCGAGAAGGCCGAACTCGCCCAGCGGCGGCTCTGGGAGGGGCGGTACGCGCGCTGCGAGACCATCGTCAGCCGGGCTGTCCAGCGCGCCGAGGTCCCGCCGGGCACTGACGCGCAGCGACTGCTCATCGCGGCCACCGCGCCCGTGTACCACCAGTTGCTGCTGCTCCGCACGCCACCCGACCCGGCCCTGCCGGACCAGGCGGCCAGGACCGCCGTCCTCGCTGCGTCCGCCGGGGCCTTCGCCGGTGCTTGACGGGTCCTTCGATTGCCGGGCAGGGGTTTTCGGAGCCGTGTGACAGGTCGGCGTGAACGGGGTTAACTGGGTAGCAGGGGTCACAACTGCCTAGTGCGGAGGAATCCGATGCCGTCCACCGAGGTGCACGCCGAAGTTCCCGTTTTCGACTCCGCCTTCGTGCAGGACCTGCACGCGCGGTACGCCGAGATCCGCGACGCCACGCCGGTCCAGCGGATGGTCACGCCGAGCGGCCTGCCGGTCTGGGTGATCACCCGGTACGCCTATGCGCGCGCCGCGCTGGCGGATCCGCGGCTGAGCAAGGAGTCCGCGCGCATCCGCGAGGTGATCACCGCGAACCTGCCGCCGGGCGCGGACCACCGGATGTTCGGCAACGAGCTGTCCGCGCACATGCTCAACATGGATCCGCCGGACCACACCCGGCTGCGCAAGCTGGTGGTCAAGGCCTTCACCAGCCGCCGCGTGGAAGCGCTGCGGCCGCGGGTCGAGGAGATCACCGACCGGTTGCTCGACGAGATGGCCGGGCAGTCCGAAGTGGACTTGTTGGACTCCTTCGCGTTCCCGCTGCCGATCCAGGTCATCTCCGAGCTGGTCGGTGTCGACGAGAGCCGCCGGGACGACTTCCGGGCCTGGACGAACACCCTGCTGGACGCCTCCGACCGCGGAGCGGCGGAGGACGCCGCGATGGCGATGGGCCAGTACCTCACCGAGCTCATCGAGCTCAAGCGCCGCGAGCCCGGCGACGACCTGCTCACCGCGCTGGTCGACGCCACCGACAACGAGGACCGGCTCAGCGACGGCGAACTGATCGCGATGGTGTTCCTGCTGCTGGTGGCCGGGCACGAGACGACGGTCAACCTGATCGGCAACGGCGTGCTGCACCTGCTGCGCAACCCCGACCAGTGGGCGGCGCTGCGGGAGGACCCGGACCTGGTGGCCGGCGCGGTGGAGGAGATGCTGCGCTTCGACGGGCCGGTGATGCACGGGACGTTCCGCTTCACCGCGGAGGCGGTGCCGGTCGGCGACGTGGAGATCCCGGCCGGGCAGATCGTGTGGGTCGGGCTGGCGGCGGCCAACCGCGACCCGGAGCAGTTCCCCGACTCGGAGCGGTTCGACATCACCCGCGACGCGCACGGGCACCTGGCCTTCGGCCACGGGATCCACTTCTGCCTCGGAGCCCAGCTCGCCCGCCTGGAGGGGCAGACCGCGCTGCGCAAGCTCGTCGAACGGTTCCCGGACCTCAGCCCCGCCGGACCGCTGGACGGTGCGGAATGGCGCTTCAGCACCCTGATCCACGGCCTCCGGGCGCTCCCCGTCCACCCCGGCGGGCGCTGACCCGGTTCCGGGGGTGTCAATTTCGTACGAAAGTGACCGTCACCTGGGGCGTTCGACCCAGGTGACGACGCGGGGGCGCGACTTCTAGTCCGGTTCGCCGTGCTCGCCGAACCAGTGGGCGAGCTTGCCGCGGCGGCTGACCGCGCGCAGCCGTCGCTCGGCGGCGGCTCGGTGCTCCACGGTGGTGACGACCAGCAGCTCGTCGCCGATCTCCAGGTAGCTGTCCGGGAGCGGGACGAAGGCCCGGCCGCCCCGCACGACCAGCGGGACCACCGCGGGCTCCGGCAAGCGGAGCTCGACGATGGTCGTGTGGTGCAGCCGGGAGCCGGGCGGCACGGTCATCGTCAGCAACTCGGCGTGGGCGACGTTGAGCGGCACCGAGTCGAGCTGGATCTCGCGGGGCGCCTCGCGCGGGATGATGCCCAGCAGCCGGGCCAGCGGGCGCAGGCTCGGGGCCTGCACCAGGGTGAACGCGACGACCAGCACGAACACGATGTCCAGCACCCGCTGGCTGCCCGGCACGCCCTGCACGATCGGGAACGTCGCCAGCACGATCGGCACCGCACCGCGCAGGCCCGCCCAGGACAGGAACACCTGTTCCCGCCACGGCACGTGGAAGCCCACCAGCGGCAGCACCACCGACACCGGGCGGGCGACCAGCAGCAGGACCAGGCCGATGACCAGCGCGGGCAGCACTTCGCCGGGCAGCTCGCTCGGCGTCACCAGCAGGCCGAGCAGCACGAACAGCCCGATCTGCGCGATCCAGCCGAGTCCTTCGGCGAAGGAGCGGGTGGCCGAGCGGTGCGGCAGCCGCCCGGTGTTGCCCAGCGCCAAGCCGGACAGGTAGGCGGCGAGGAACCCGCTGGCCTCCGCGGCGCCACCGGCGGCGAAGGCGATCACGCAGAGCCCGAACGTCGCCACCGGGTACAGCCCGGCGGCCGGCAGCGCCAAGCGCGGCAGCACCTTCGCCCCGCCCACGCCGATGGCCAGCCCGATCGCCGCTCCGATGGTCAGCTGGTAGAGCAGGTCGACCGTGATCTCCAGCGGCGAGACCTCCAGCGGGACGGTGCTGAACAGCAGCACGAAGATCACGGTCGGCGCGTCGTTGAACCCGGATTCGGCCTCCAGCAACCCGGCGAGCCGCTTGGGCAGCGGCAGCACCCGGAGCACGGAGAACACCGCTGCCGCGTCCGTGGACGACACGATGGCCCCCACCAGCAGCGACAGCTGCCAGTCGATGCCCAGCAGCAGGTGCGCGCCCAGGGCCGTGACCACCAGGCTGATGCCGACGCCGATCGTGGCGAGCATGGTGGCGGGCGCGAGTAATCGCCGGATGTCGGACCATCGGGTGGACAGACCACCTTCGATGAGGATGATGGCCAGCGCCGCCGTGCCCAGGTTCTGCGCGATCTGGGCGTCGTGGAACTTGATGCCCAGCACGTCCTCGCCGAGCACCACGCCCAGCCCGAGGTAGATCAGCAGGCTGGGCAGCCCGAGCCGGGAGGCGAGGAGCGCGGCCACCGCACCGGCCAGGAGCACGAGTCCACCGACGAGCAGCACCAGGTACAACTGCTGCAGACTCATCGCATCCCCGCTCGACCGCCTACTCCGGTCGAACCAGTACAACAACATCGACCGGGTTGCGCGGCCCAGGACGACTCGCGAGTCGCGGTGGTGGCGCCAGCCGACGGCCTTTTGTTGCACCGCTGTTATCCAGCGGGTTCGTGCACCACCTCCGCGACCTGTGACGCGCTGTCGCGTGGTCGGACGAGTCGTGAGCGGCGGTGGTTGCTCTTACGGCCATCGCCGCTCACGATGGATCTCCACTGTGGACCTCGTTCTCGAGGAGGAGGTCCGGGGGCCTTCGGGTGGATAAGTTGGCGCAGTGCGGACTGCAACGAATCGGCTGGTCGTCGACGGCCCGGTAGCCGTGCTCTGCGGGGCGGTCGGGGCCGCGGTGTCGTTGAGCGCCGTGGCCGGCGCGAGCCTTCCGGAGTGGGTGGCGCTGGTCGCGATCCTGGTCGGGCTCACCGCGTGCCTGGGCGTGCGCCGCGTCTGGCCGACGGCGGCGTTCGTTGTCGGCTCGGCGCTCATGCTGGTGCTGGTCGCGCTGCCGAACGTCGGCGACCAGGGCATTCCGCCGATCCTGCTGCCGTTCTCGCTGATCCACCCGGTGCTGCTGCACGCGGTCGTCTCGCACACCGAGCGCTCCGCGCTACCGGTCGCCTGCGGTCTGCTCGGTGCCGCGATCGCGGTGGTGCGCGGGGTGATCGGCTTCCCGGTCGATCCGCTGGGCACGGCCGGGGTACTGGCCGCTGCGGCGTTCGGGTCCGTGCTCGCGGCTTGGGCGCTCGGGCGCTACTCGCGGATCAGCGTCGCCTACGTGCGGTCCCTCGAGGAGCGGGCGGCCCAGGCCGAGCTGTTGCGCGAGCAGCAGGTGCGCGAGGCCATCGCCGCAGAACGCCGGTTGATCGCCCGCGAGATCCACGACGTGGCCGCGCATTCCCTCGCGGTCGTGCTGGCCCAGGCCGACACCGCACGACTGGTCTTCGACCGCGATCGGGACAAGGCGCGGGAGATGATCGGCACGGCGGTGGAGGTGGGGCGGCAGGCGATGGGGGAGTTGCGCAGCATGCTCGGCGTCCTGCGCACCGGTGACGAGACCGCGCCGACGGGCCAGGACCTCGCCGAACTGGTCGAGACGTTCCGACGCGCCGGCGCCGATGTCGAGCTGGTGGACGAGGGCGAGCCGCAGGAGATCGACACCGCGCAGCGGCACGCCGTCTACCGGATCGTGCAGGAGTCGGTGACCAACGCGCTCAAGCACGTCGGGCCGGACGTGCGCTGCCGGGTCGTGCTGGACTGGACGCGGGAACGGCTCACCGTGACCGTCGCGGACGACGGTCCGGGCACCTCGGCGGACCTGACCGCCGCCGGTGGGTTCGGCATCGTGGGGATGGCCGAGCGGATGCGGCAGATCGGAGGCGATTTCGAAGTGCGCAGCGCACCGGGTGCGGGAACCGAGGTGCGGGCCGGGTTCGGCCTGCTGGAGGTGCCGCGATGACGATCCGCGTGGTGGTCGCCGACGACCAGCAGCTCATCCGCTCCGCGCTGACCACCGTGCTCGGGCTGCACGACGACCTGACCTGCGTCGCCGAGGTCTCCACCGGGCGGGAAGCGCTGGCGGTGTGCCGGGCGAGCCGGGTGGACGTGGTGCTGATGGACATCCGGATGCCGGACCTGGACGGCATCGCCGCGACCGAGCTGATCACCGCCGAGCTGCCGGGCACCCGGGTGCTCGTGCTGACCACCTTCGACCTCGACGAGAACCTGTTCGCCGCGCTGCGGGCCGGGGCCAGCGGTTTCCTGACCAAGGACACGCCGGGCGAGGAGGTCGTGGCCGCGGTGCGGACCGTTCACGAGGGGCATTCGATCGTCTCCCCGCGCGCCACCCGCAGCCTGCTGGAGCTGGCCCGCACGTCCGCGCCGCAGCCGCCGGAACCCGGCTGGGAGGCGCTGACCGGGCGCGAACGCGACGTGCTCGTGGAGCTGGCGCGCGGCTCCTCCAACGTCGAGATCGGCGCTGCCCTGCACCTGGCGGAGACCACGGTGAAGACGCACGTGGGCAGCATCCTGCGCAAGCTCGGCGTCCGGGACCGCCTGCACGCGGTGATCTGGGCCTACGAGAACGGGGTCGTGCGGAGCTGATCTCCTCCTCGCGGAGGAGGCGGTCGGTCCGCCGCGGAGGAGTTCCGGAACGGGCGTTCCGGCCAGCATTCCGGGCATGAACGAACACCGATTCTCCGATATCGCAACCGGGATCGTCGGGCTCGCGCTGCTGGTGATCCCGCCGCTGTGCTGGGCGACCGGCGCACCCAACCCGCTGGCCGCACCGGGCGACAGCTCCGGTCGATCGCTGGCCCTGCTGCCGCAGCCGATGGCGCACCTGGTCATGGCCGTGTGCGGGGTGGTCGTCGTCGCCGCTGCTGCGTGGCAGAACCGCGCAGTCCGGATCACCGCGCTCGGCGCGTTCGCGCTGCTCCTGGACGCCGGTGCGCTGGCCGCGATCGGCTACCTGCCGTTCATGGTCGTCTCAGCGGTGACCGGTCACGTCGACAACCTCAGCGCCTACCTCTCGATCCCGCTGCTGATGCAGCTCGGCATGGCCGTGGCCGCCGCGAGTCTGCTGTGGACGGTGGTGGACCGGCCGGTGTCCGGAACCCACGAGCGCGCCCGGATCCGCACCGCGAGGTGGACCCGGATCGCGATGATCGCGCCCCTGTTCTACGCGGCGACGCGCGTGCTGATGGCGCTCGACGTGCCGGGCTTCGCGATGCCGTCGATGGACGTGTCGGGCAAGGCGGCCGGGCTCGGGCTGGCGCTGGCCGCGGTCGGCGGCACCGCGCTCACCTGGGGCCTGATCCGGCCGTGGGGCGAGCGCTGGCCGCGCTGGATCCCGTTCGCCG
>NZ_JBEOVY010000185.1:0-14931 GCF_040295745.1 Saccharopolyspora sp. NPDC002686 | reverse complement strand
GCTCTGGCCACCATCGCCACTCACGAGTCCTGACCTGCGCAAAGGGCGCCTCCCCGCAATTCGGGGAGACGCCCTCCGCTTCAGGGGAACGCTCGGTCAGGCGACGGCGATGTCCACCGCGTGGACGCCGGGGCCTTCGGTGGTGACGTCGGACTGGCCCTTGCCCTCGCGGTGGAGGGCGCGGACGGTCCAGTCGCCGGGGGCCGCGTAGAAGCGGAAGTCGCCCTCCGCGGAGGACACGACCTCCGCGGTGAACTCGCCGGAGGAGTCCAGGAGGCGGACGAACGCTCCGCCGACCGGCTGGTCTCCAGCTCGCACCTTTCCGGCCACGACGACCTGGTCGGTCTCCTCGGCGACCGCCGTCGCCGACTGCTGCGGGGCTCCGCATCCGCTCATGGTCAACTCTCCTTCGCTCCGGTGGGGAGACTTCAGTTCTTGGCGGCTTCGGCCGGGTTCTCGATCGGGACGCCGACCAGCGAGCCGTACTCGGTCCACGAGCCGTCGTAGTTCTTGACGTTGGTGTTGCCGAGCAGCTCGCGCAGCACGAACCAGGTGTGCGAGGAGCGCTCGCCGATGCGGCAGTAGGCGATGGTGTCCTTCGAGGTGTCCAGACCGGCCTCGCCGTAGATCTCCTTCAGCTCCTCGTCGGACTTGAAGGTGCCGTCCTCGTTCGCGGCCTTGCTCCACGGGACGTTGATCGCCGACGGGATGTGCCCGGCGCGCTGCGCCGACTCCTGCGGCAGGTGCGCCGGGGCGAGCAGCTTGCCCGCGAACTCGTCGGGGGAGCGCACGTCGACCAGGTTCTTGTTGCCGATCGCGTCGACGACCTCGTCGCGGAACGCGCGGATCGAGGTGTCCGGCTCCTGCGCCTGGTAGGTGGTGGCGGCGCGGTTCGGCTCGTCCTTGGTGAGCTCGCGGCCGTCGAGCTCCCACTTCTTGCGGCCGCCGTCGAGCAGCTTGACGTCGCCGTGCCCGTACAGCTTGAAGTACCAGTAGGCGTAGGCGGCGAACCAGTTGTTGTTGCCGCCGTAGAGGATCACGGTGTCGTCGTTGCCGATGCCCTTGGCGGACAGCAGCTTCTGGAAGCCCTCGCGGTCGACGAAGTCCCGGCGCACGTGGTCCTGGAGCTCGTTCTTCCAGTCCAGCTTGACGGCGCCGGGGATGTGGCCGCCGTCGTACGCGGTGGTGTCCTCGTCCACCTCGGCGAACACCACGCCGGCGGTGTTCAGGTTCTGTTCGGCCCACTCGGTGGAAACCAGGACCTCTGCGCGGCTCATCGAGCGACTCCTTCGTTGATCTTCGGTGGTTCAGCGGGTGTCTGAAGTGGACGCTCCGGCAGGCGCCAGGCGCCGGAGCACCAGGTACATCTGGCAACCGAGGCAGTAACCGAACACCGCGTTGAGCAACGCGGCGACCAGGGCGAACGCGTTCGCGACGAGGCCCAAGGTGGTCAACCCGGTCGCGTAACCGACCATGGCGACCAGGGCGAACGCGAATCCGACGCCCTGGGAGAAGCGCACCGGAGCGGGTTCTTCGCGATCGGCCGCCGCGATCGGTTCGAGTCGCGGTTGGACCGCCTGCCGGTACACGAAGCCCCACGGGTTGAGCCGCATCCCGATGAACGCGCACAGTCCGAACAGCACCATCTGGGCGGCCAGCACCCGCCAGCTGGTGGTGATCAGGCCGAGCGCGAGGATCGCGCTGGTCATCGCCGCGGTGAAGCGGACGCCACGCGGATCGAGGGTTGCGGCTGACATGGGGCCTCCTGACTGTGGACTTCGGCTGCCGAGTCCGTCAGGCGGTGGGATACGCGCACCTCTGCCACGGCACGTCCGTGCGAGGGGGTGTGCAGATGCGTACTACCGCCCGGTCAGTGCCCGCAACACAGGCTGCTACCCACGCGGCAAAGGTCAACCGCGCGCCTTCGGGTCAGCAGTACATGCACAGCACGGAGGCTACCGGTTGGACCGATCGGCGGGAAGGCTGTTCACAGGGTGAGACACCTGGGGGTGCAGTTTCAATTGAAACTGCGCGCGCCAGGCACGGCGGAGCACAGTTTCAACTGAAACTGTGAATCTCCAGGCGTAGATCTACAGTTTCAATTGAAACTGCGGGGCTCAGGTGAGGTGGGGTTCGAGGGCCGTGGCGAGGTTGTCGCGGCGGGGGACTCCGCTGATGCGGAAGAGCTCGCGGCCCGCGGCGTCCAGGACGAGGGTGGTCGGGGTGGTGTGGACGCGCAGGGGCGTGGACCACTCCGGGTGGTCGGTCAGGTCGACCTCCACGTGGCGGACGCCCTCGGTGCGCTGGGCGAAGTCGGCCAGCAGGACGCGGGTGTGGCGGCACGGGGCGCAGAAGGTCGTCGACAGCTGCAGCAGCGTCACCTTCGCGTCGTCGTCCGGGGCGTCGGCCAGCCGCTGCTGCAACGCCTCGGGAAGGAGGTCGGTCACGTTCTCCTCGCCGGTCTTCTCGCGGACCTTGCCCTGCCGGGACTGCCACACCGCGCCGATCAGCAGCGCCGCGACCACGGCGATCAGCAGTGCCCAGATGCCCGGGCTCACCCGGTGGTCACCCCGTTGCTGCTGATCGTGACGTTGTCGGCGATGCCCTCGACGACCAGCGCGCCCCGCTCGGCGCGGACCGCGGTGGGCTTGACCTCGAACGGCAGCATGCCCGGGTCGAGCGTGGTGCTGAACTGCTTGAGCACCGACTTCTCGATGATCGACGGCAGCTCGATGGTGCCGAAGTTGCTGTTGCTCAGGTCGAGCTTGCGCGGCTCGATCTGCATCTTGCCGTTGACCAGCGACAGCACCGCGATGACCCGCACCTTGTTGTCGGACCCGGCGATGTTCACGGTGCCGTCGAGCTGCACGACCGCTTTGGTGTGGTCGTCGCCCGCGGCGAGCTGCTCGTCGGCGGCGCTGATGTTGCCGTCGTCGTCGGCCAGCGCGTCCTTGGCGGCCGGGTTGATGGTGAGGTCCTGGATGTCGATCAGCCGGGCCACGTCGGAGGCCTTGAGCTTCACCCGGCCGACCAGCTCGTCCACGGTGAGGTGGTCGGCGGTGCCGGAGATCAGCTCGGAGGCGGACACCTTCGCCCCGTGCAGGTCGGCCTCGATGCCGACCTCGTTGAACGGGCCCACCTGCACCGAGTCGGCGGCCAGCTGCACGTCGCGGTAGTTGCCGGCGATGACCTGGGTGAGGAACGGGAACCCGTTGATCCGCACCTCGGGGTTCTCGCGCAGCTTCAGCTGCTCGGCGACCTTCTGGGACACCTGGCTCTCGGCGATGGCGGCGGCGCCGAAGTCGGCGCCCACCAGCAGGCCCGCGATGATGACGAGGGCGATGACGAGCTTCTTCACCGAGCGATCCGTTCTGGTCGGGGCAGGACTGGTCGGCGGAGCGCTAGCGACCGCCACGATCGGGTGGCCCCACTGTATCGGCCGCCCAGCGGGAAATGCGGTCCACCAGATCCGGGCTGGTCGCGCTTTCGGCGTGCCGCATGCCCGCTTCCAGCCACAATTCGCCGCCACCGGCTTCGCCGAGCGCGACCGCGTCGGCCACCGGGAAGTAGTGGTCCTGATCACCGTGCACGATCAGCTGCGGCACCGGGATGCGCCGGACCAGCTCGATCGGCGAGATCGGCACCTCCTCCCATGGCGGGGCGAGGCGGACGCCCAGCAGTCGTGCGCTCCACCGGCCGTGCGGCTGCTCGAGCAGCCAGTGCACCCGACGCATCGCGGGCGTGTCGCGCACCCACCAGCGGGCCGGGCTGCTCACCGCGATCACCGCGTCCGGCGGCGTGCCCAGCGCGGCCTGGCGCAGGACCACCGAGCCGCCCAGCGAGAAACCGATCGTGACGACCTTGCGGCAGCCGAGCTCGCGCAAGTGCGCGACGGCGGCGTCGATGTCCAGCGCCTCGGCCGGTCCGACGGTGGTCCGGCCGCCGGACCGGCCGTGGCCGCGGAAGTCGATCGCGAGCACCGGGGCACGTCCGGCCAAGCGGTGCAGGATCCGTTGCACGGTGGGCTTGCGGACGTGGTTGGTGAAGCCGTGCCCGATGACGAATCCGAGGTCGGCGGGCAGCCCGGGACCGGGGTGCAGCAGACCGCGCAAAGTGGTCCCGTCGGCGGCGGACAGCTGCACCGAGCGCGGCGGACACACCCCCGTAACAAACGGTCGACTGCTGTTCACAAATGTGATGCGCCCCGTTGGACCTGGGCTTTTCCACTGCATGTCGGTTATTCTCCTTGCCATCCACAGGCAACGACGCCGAGTCATCCGCCACATGCGGGTGGCCCCTGACTGCCCGGTCGTCGGGTGATCGCCTTGGGACGGAGGCCCTCCGGATGAGCTCCGAACTTCTGCTGCTGACCAACGAACCAGATCGCGACGCGGTGTTGCCCGCACTCGCCCTGCTGCCGCACCGCGTCCGCGTGCTGCCGGCGGACCCGGGCGCTGTCCTGTCCGGTGGCGCGCACGACGTGATCCTCGTCGATGCCCGCACCGACCTGGTCGGCGCCCGGGACCTGTGCCGGCTGCTGTCGGCCGGTGACGTGCCGGTGGTCGCGCTGGTCAACGAGGGCGGCCTGGTCACGATCAGCGCCGAGTGGGGTGTCGACGAGATCCTGCTGCCGACCACCGGTCCGGCCGAGATCGACGCCCGGCTGCGCCTGCTCGTCTCGCGCCAGGGCGTGGCCGGCAGCAGCGGCGACGATTCGCTGAGCGTCGGCGACCTCGTGATCGAGGAGGCCACCTACACGGCGCGGCTGAAGGGCCGGGCGCTGGAGCTCACCTACAAGGAGTTCGAGCTGCTCAAGTACCTCGCCCAGCACGCGGGCCGGGTGTTCACCCGGGCTCAGCTGCTGCAGGAGGTGTGGGGCTACGACTTCTTCGGCGGCACCCGCACGGTCGACGTCCACGTCCGGCGGCTGCGCGCGAAGCTCGGCCCGGAGCACGACTCGATGATCGGCACGGTCCGCAACGTGGGCTACAAGTTCGTCCGCCCGAACCGCGGCAACAGCCCGATCGCCGCGGAAACCGCGGAGCAGACCCCCGCCCGCGAGGCCGTCACCACCCGCTGACCGGTGTTCTGACGCAAATTCAATGGAAATCGGATGTCCGATTTCCATTGAATTTGCGGAAGTTCTCCACAGGACCCGGGACTTGTCCACAGGTGTCGGGGTGGCTGAGTTCGTTGCGTTCTTCACGCGTCATCCGCCGGGAAGCTGGGTAACGTCTTTGGCGTGCAGCTGACTTGGCGTAATGGACTGGACAGCAGGGAAGCGGCCGAGGTCATGGGCCTGCTCGACAAGACCGAGGAGGCCGACGGGGTGGCCCCGGTCGGCGAGCACGTGATCCTGCGGTTGAAGGCGCACCGCGACGTCGTCCACCAGATCGAACCGGTGCAGGCCGACGTGCGCTCCGAGCACTTCGTGCTGCGCGACGCGGGCGGCAAGCTCATCGGGTACGCGCACCTGGACACCGAGCACGAGAAGACCTCCGGCCAGCTGACCGCCGAGCTGGCGGTCGACCCCGAGCACCGCCGCAAGGGCGCCGGCACGCGCCTGGTCGAGGCGCTGCTGGAGCGCGCGGAGCTCTCCGCCGAACCCGCCCCGGACCTCGCCAAGCTGCGGATCTGGTCGCACGGCGAGCACCCGGGCGCGGTGCGGCTGTCCGAGCGGTACGGCTTCAGCCGTCCCCGCGAGCTGTGGCGGATGGGCCGGGAGCTGGCCGAGCCGGAGCTGCCGAGGGTCGAGCTGCCGGAGGGCGTGCGGATCCGCACCTTCCGCCCGGACCACGACGAGGCCGCCGTGGTGGCGGTCAACCACCGGGCGTTCTCCTGGCACCCCGAGCAGGGCGACATGACCGAGCAGGACCTGCGGATCAAGGAGCGCGAGGACTGGTTCGACGCGGCCGGTTTCTTCCTGGCCGTGGACGAGCGCGATGAGCTGCTCGGATTCCACTGGACGAAGGTGCACCCGGATGGAACGGGTGAGGTCTACGTCGTCGGGGTGGACCCGGACGCGCAAGGCGGTGGGCTGGGCCGGTCACTCACAGTGGCCGGACTACGACACTTGAGCGACACTGGTTGCCGCCAGGTGATTCTGTACGTGGAGGCGGACAACGCTCCCGCGGTGAAGGTGTACCAGCGATTGGGGTTCGAGAAGTGGGACGTGGACGTGCAGTTCAGTCGCTGACCGTCCCGTGCTCTGCGTCACTGAGATCCATCGGTTTCGTGCCTGTGTTCCCCCGATGGAATGTGGGTCTGCTTACTAAGCGTGCCTTGTTCACCTTTCGTTCACCTGGATGGCGAGGACCGTCCACCCCGACTCCTTAACGTCCCGGGCGAGCGGCGAAGAGCAGGTGCTGACCAGGCTTTGGCCGCACATCCGCAGGTTTTCCCACTGGAGGAACGAAGTGAAGATCAAGCGGCACAGCGCTGCGTTCGCCGTTCTCGCCGCGGGCGCGCTCGTGCTCGCCGGCTGCGGTTCCGACCAGAACACCCCGCAGGGCGGCGGCAACCAGGCCCTGGAGGGGCTGCAGGTCGAGTGCGGCACCAAGCCGGTCTCGGGCGAAGGCTCCTCGGCGCAGAAGAACGCTGTTGACGTCTTCGCTCGCGACTACGGGCTCAAGTGCCAGGGGCAGAACGTCAACTACACCAAGTCCGGTTCCGGCAAGGGTGTCGCTGCCTTCACCGCGGGCCAGATCGACTTCGGCGGCTCCGACTCGCCGCTGAAGGAGGAGAAGGGCGAGGTCGCCAAGGCCGCCGAGCGCTGCAAGGGCAACCCGGCCTGGAACCTGCCGATGGTCTTCGGCCCGGTCGCCGTCGCCTACAACGTGGACGGCGTGAAGGACCTGACCCTCAACGCCGACGTGATCGCCAAGATCTACCAGGGCCAGATCAAGAAGTGGGACGACCCGGCGATCAAGGCGCTGAACCCGAACGCGCAGCTGCCGTCCACCGACATCGTGCCGTTCTTCCGCTCGGACGAGTCGGGCACCACCGAGAACTTCCAGAAGTACCTGGCCACCGCCACCGGCGGCGCGTGGACCGGCGAGGGCAAGAACTTCCAGGGCGGTCCGGGCGTCGGCCAGGGCCGTGAGGGCAGCGACCAGGTCTCGCAGTCGGTCAAGGCCACCCCGGGTGCCATCACCTACGTCGAGTGGTCGTTCGCCAAGAACCTCCAGCTGGGCCAGGCCAAGATCGACAGCGGTGCCGGCCCGGTCGAGCTGACCACCGAGAACGTCGGCAAGGCCATCGACGGCGCCAAGATCGAGGGCGAGGGCCACGACCTGCGCGTCGACCTCAAGTCGATCTACGGCAACAAGGAGGCCGGCGTCTACCCGCTGGTCCTCAACACCTACGAGATCGTCTGCTCCAAGGGCTACGACCCGGAGACCGCGAAGGCGGTCAAGGCGTTCCTGACCGTCGCGGCCAACGCCGACCCGCAGCAGCTGCAGGAGGCCGGTTACGTGCCGCTGCCGGAGGGCTTCAAGACCAAGGTCACCGAGGCCATCAACGCCATCTCCTGAGTAACCCGGGTCGCACCCCGCCCGGGCGAACAACGGGTCGAATCTACGAAGTGAGAGGCTGCAAGCAGCAGTGACCGACTCGACGAGAGCCGATCAGCGCCCCGCGGACACCGGTGCCGGTGCCCCGCGGGGCGCTTCGGCGCCTAGTTCCGGACCGGAGGCTCCCATTTCCGCTCCCGAAATCTCAGCGGGCAAGACGCGCCGCCTCGGCGATCGGGTGTTCTCCTCGATCGCCACCGCCTCCGGTGCTTTCGTGGTCGCCCTGATCGCGGCGATCGCGATCTTCCTGCTGATCCGCGCCGTTCCCGCGTTGCAGGTCAACGAGGTGAACTTCCTGTTCAGCAGGGAGTGGGACACCCGCGATCCGGCGAACCTGAAGTTCGGCATCCTCGACCTGGCCTGGGTGACGGTGGCCAGCTCGCTGGTCGCGCTGATCATCGCGATGCCGCTGTCCTGCGGGATCGCGCTGTTCCTCACCCGCTACGCGCCGCGCAGCCTGGCCCGGCCGTTCGCCTACATCGTCGACCTGCTGGCCGCGGTGCCGTCGGTCGTCTACGGCCTCTGGGGCTTCCTGGTGCTCGGCCCGGTGCTGCGGCCGGTGGCCCTGTGGCTGAACGAGTACCTCGGCTGGATCCCGATCTTCGCCGAGGGCAACGTGCGCCCGATGGGCCTGGGCACCGACATCTTCACCGCGGGGATCGTGCTCGCCGTGATGATCATCCCGACCATCACCGGCGTCACCCGCGAGGTCTTCTCCCGGACCCCGAACCAGCAGGTGGAGGGCGCGCTCGCGCTCGGCGCCACCCAGTGGGAGGTCGTGCGGACCACGGTGTGGCCGTTCGGCCGCAACGGGTTCATCGGCGGCTCGATGCTGGGCCTGGGCCGCGCGCTGGGCGAGACGATGGCGCTGACCATCATCCTCAGCTCCACCACCGCCCCGCCCGGTTACAGCATCTTCGACGCGGGGGCCACCTTCGCCTCCAAGATCGCGCTCGGTTCCGCGGAGTTCAACAACCACATCCAGGTCGGCGCCTACATCTCGGCGGGCCTGGTGCTGTTCATCATCACCTTCGCCGTCAACGCGATCGCGCGTTGGATCGAGAGCCGCAGCGGTAAGGGGAAAGCATGAGGACCGACACCGCTGACGTGGAGCAGCTGGCCACGCCACCGGCGTTCCAGCGGATCAGCTTCGCGCGGAAGTTCAAGAACCACCTGGCCACCACGCTGTTCGCCGCGGCGTTCGTGATCGCGGTGGTCCCGCTGCTCTGGGTGCTGTGGACGCTGCTGGCGCGCGGTCTCAAGCCGGTGCTCAGCGCGGACTGGTGGACGCACTCGTTCAACGGCCTGCTGCCCAACGACTTCGGCGGCGGCATCTACCACGCGCTGGTCGGCACCCTGCTCGAAGGCCTGGTCTGCCTGGTCATCTCGGTGCCGCTGGGCATCATGGTCGGCATCTACCTGGTCGAGTACGGCAAGTCCTCGCGGTTCGCGAAGGTCGCCACCTTCATGGTGGACATCCTCAGCGGTCTGCCGTCCATCGTGGCCGGCCTGTTCATCTACGCGCTGTGGATCACCACCTTCGGCTTCACCCGCAGCGGCTTCGCGGTGGCGCTGGCCCTGCTGCTGCTGATGGTCCCGGTGGTCGTCCGGGTCACCGAGACGATGCTGCTGATCGTGCCGGACGAGCTGCGCGAGGCGGCTTACGCGCTCGGCCTGCCGAAGTGGAAGACGATCATGAAGATCGTGCTCCCGACGGCGCTGTCGGGCATCCTGACCGGTGTGATGCTCGGCCTGGCCCGCGTGCTCGGCGAGACCGCACCGCTGCTGATCCTGGTGGGCTACTCCTCCTCGATCAACTTCAACCTGTTCCAGGGCGAACTGGCGTCGCTGCCGCTGGCCATCTACATGGAGCGCAGCACCGGAACCGTGGCCGGTGACTACCGGATGTGGGGCGCCGCGCTCACCCTCGTGCTCGTCATCATGCTGATCAACCTTGTCGCGTCGCTGCTGTCCAGGCTCTTCGCGATCAAGACGAAGTAGGGACCGAAACATGGCCAAGCGTCTCGACATCAAGGACCTGAACCTGCACTACGGCAAGTTCCACGCCGTGCAGGACGTGACCCTGCAGGTGCCGGCCCGCAGCGTCACCGCGTTCATCGGCCCGTCCGGTTGCGGCAAGTCGACCGTGCTGCGGTCGCTGAACCGGATGCACGAGGTCATCCCCGGTACCCGCGTCGAGGGCAAGGTGATGCTCGACGGCGAGGACATCTACGCCAGCGATGTGGACCCGGTGCAGGTGCGCAAGACCATCGGCATGGTGTTCCAGCGGGCCAACCCGTTCCCGACGATGTCGATCCGCGACAACGTGGTGGCCGGGCTGAAGCTGGCCGGCGAGAAGAACAAGAAGAAGCTCGACGAGGTCGCCGAGCGCGCCCTGCGCGGCGCGAACCTGTGGGAAGAGGTCAAGGACCGGCTGAACAAGCCGGGCGGCGGCCTCTCCGGTGGTCAGCAGCAGCGGCTGTGCATCGCGCGGGCCATCGCGGTGCGCCCGGACGTCCTGCTGATGGACGAGCCGTGCTCGGCGCTGGACCCGATCTCGACGCTGGCGATCGAGGACCTGATCGCGAACCTCAAGCAGGAGTTCACGATCGTCATCGTCACCCACAACATGCAGCAGGCGGCGCGGGTGAGCGACCAGACGGCGTTCTTCAACCTGCGCGCGGTGGGCGAGCCGGGCCAGCTGGTGGAGATCGACGAGACGGGCAAGATCTTCTCCAACCCGACCCAGAAGGCCACCGAGGACTACATCTCCGGCCGCTTCGGCTGATCGACCCGCAACGGAAGGGCACCCCCGACTCCGGTCGGGGGTGCCCTCCGTCGTTCCCGGGGGTCGTCAGGCGGGGACCTTGTCGAGGAAGCCGTGGACCTGGCGGATCTGGGCGTTGTCGTCGAGGACTGCGACGTCGAAGCCGATGATCGGGGCTTCGGCGTCGGCCGGGCCGAGTTCCCAGGTGAAGCGGGCGATGTGGTGGTGGGCGTCGAAGACCTCGCCGGCGCGGAAGGCGAAGTCCGGGAACTGGGCCTGGACCGCCGCGATCGTCGCGTCGATCGCTTCCCGGCCCCGGACGTCGGCCAGCGGGTCGGTGTAGGTGCCTTCCGGGGCGAAGAGGTCGTCGACCATGGCCCGGCGCTTGTCCGCGTCGCGCTCGTTCCAGGTGGCGAGGTAGCGGTCGAGGAGTTCGGCGTTCATCGGATTTCCTCCCGGTTCTGGGGTTTCGATGCGTCCAAGACTGCTGCGCGGACGTCATCGCGTCGATTACCCGGGAGGTAATGGCCGTGCTGGCTACTGTCGTGGTGTGACGACGGTGGAACCTCGCCCGGTGGGCGCACTGCTGCGGCAATGGCGGGAGCGGCGGCGGTTGAGCCAGCTGCAGCTGTCGCTGGACGCCGACATCTCCTCGCGGCACCTCAGCTTCGTCGAGACCGGCCGGTCCAAGCCGACCCGGGAGATGATCCTGCGGCTCAGCGAGCAGCTCGACGTCCCGCTGCGCGAGCGCAACGGTCTGCTGCTGGCCGGCGGGTACGCGCCGGTCTACCCGGCGAGCTCGCTGGACGCGCCCGAGCTCGACGCGGTGCGCACGGCGCTGCGGCAGGTCCTCGCCGGGCACGAGCCGAATCCGGCGCTGGTGGTCGACCGGCACTGGAACCTGGTCGACGGCAACGCCGGGGTCCAGCTCTTCCTCGACGGCGCGGCGCCGGACCTGCTGGCCCCGCCGGTCAACGTGCTGCGCCTGAGCCTGCACCCGGAGGGTGCGGCGCCGAACATCGTCAACCTCGGCGAATGGCGCGCCCACGTCCTAGGCCGACTGCGCCGCCAAGCGGCTGCGACGGGCGATCCGGTGCTGCACGACCTGCACGCCGAACTCCGCGACTACCCGTGCGACCAGCCGGAGTCCGAAGTGGACGTTCCCGGCGCCGGTGACGTCGTGGTGCCGCTGCGATTCTGCCGCGGCGATGAGGTGCTGTCGTTCTTCAGCACCACAACGGTCTTCGGCACCCCGCTCGACATCACGGTCGCGGAACTGGCGATCGAGTCCTTCTTCCCCGCAGACCGGTCCACCAAGGACTACCTCCAGGCGACGGGCCGCGCACGGCCCGGTGCGTAGTACTGGCAGGGCCAGCTACGCCCTTGGTGACCGGCCGGGCGGAGAGCAGACTCGGGCCATGGGCAAAAACGACTTGGGCGACTTCCTGCGGGCCCGCCGCGCGGGACTCACGCCGGACGAGGTCGGTCTGCCGGTCGAGTTCGACACCGGTCGCCGGGTCACCGGTCTGCGGCGCAGCGAGGTCGCGCAGTTGGCCGGGGTGAGCACCGAGTACTACACCCGCCTGGAACAGGGCCGCGCCCGGCAGCCGTCCGAACAGGTGCTGCACGCCCTCTGCGACGCGCTGCGGTTCGACGACATCGAGCGGCGGCACCTGTTCGCCCTCGCGGGCACCGCGGCCGGGCACGAGGACCGGGCCGAGCGCTCGTCGCAGCTGCGTCCGGCGCTGCGGCAGGTGCTGGAGTCGATGGATCTGGCTCCTGCTTTCGTCAGCGACCGGAACCTCACCGTCGTCGGCGGGAACGCGTTGTGGGCGTTGCTGTTCCCCGACGTGGCCGAGCTGCCGCGCCGGGAGCGCAGCATGGCGCGCTGGACGCTGCTGGATCCGCGTGCTCGCCTGGTGTGGTGCGACTGGGAACGCGTCGCCCGCGACTACGTGCACGGGTTGCGGCTGGCTGCCGCCGCCCAGCCGCGGAACCAGCGCATCGCCAACCTGATCGGTGAGCTGATGATGCGCTCCCCCGAGTTCCCGGCGTGGTGGTCGGAACACCGCGTCCAGGAACGCAGCACCGGCCTCAAGCGCCTCCACCACCCCGTCGTCGGTGACCTGGAGCTGCAGTACGAGATCTTCACCTCGGTCGCCGACCCGGGCCAATCGCTCGTCGTCTACAGCGCGCCGACCGGCTCGCCATCCCAGGAGCGCCTGCGACTGCTGGCCAGCTGGGGCAGCGAACCCGCCACCGCGACTCCCCGGGACACCGCCGCCGAGTCCTGACCAGCGCCAACACCACCCAGATAAGGCCCCGCCACACCCGCGGGGTCCATGCCGCCGTGCCCACGCACGCCCCGCGGCCTGACACCCCATCCACGAAAGGACATCCGCAGTGAGCAAGACATTCCTGATCACCGGCGTCAGCACCGGCCTCGGGCTGGCCATCGCCCGACGGGCCCTGGCGGCCGGGCACCGGGTCGCGGGCACCGTGCGCACCGAGCAGCACGCGGCCGCCTTCCGGGCGCTGGACCCCGACCGCGCCCGGCCCTTCATCCTCGACCTGTCCGACGCGGACCGGATCGAGCCCGTGGTGCGGGACGTCGAAGCGGAACTCGGCCCGGTCGAGGTGCTCGTGGCCAACGCCGGCTACGGGCTCGAAGGCACCTTCGAGGAGTCGTCGATGGACGACCTGCGCCGCCAGTTCGAGGTCAACGTGTTCGGCACGGTGGCGACCGTGAAGGCGGTCCTGCCCGGCATGCGGGAACGGCGCGGCGGCCACATCTTCGTCATCACCTCGATGGGCGGGCACACCACCTTCCCCGGACTGGCGTTCTACGAAGGCAGCAAGCACGCCCTGGAAGGCATGACCGACACCCTCGCCCAAGAGGTCACCCAGTTCGGCGTGCGGGTCACCGCCGTGGCCCCCGGCGCGTTCAAGACCGACTGGGCGGGCAGGTCGCTGGTCCGCGCACCGCGCAGCATCGCCGACTACGACGAGCTGTTCGACCCGATCCGGACCCGCCGCCAGGCCCGCGCGGGCCAGGGCATCGGTGACCCCGATCGCGCGGGCGACGCCATCCTCACCCTCCTGGACGCGGAGAAGCCGCCCGTGCACGTCCTGCTCGGCTCGGACGCGCTGCGCCTGGTCGCCGCCGGGCGCCAACGCGTCCAGGACGACATCGACGCCTGGGAGGACCTCAGCCGCTCCACCGACTCAGCCGAAGGCGGAACAACGGTCGCCTGACACCGGGCAGTTCACGGCTTGAAAGGCGCCGCCCGGTCCGGGCGGCGCCTTCTCGCGGTCAGGCGGGGGATTCGTCGGCGATGGCGGAGATGAAGGCGCTGGAGTCCTTCGGGTTGAGGGCCTCGGTACTACGGATGAGGGCGTTCGATCGGGCAGGCGGCCAGTGCAGCGGTAACCCGGCATCCAGCGGCGACCCACTCGAGGAGATCGGAATCGACATAACCGAGCAGCGCCACGATGTCGTCGTACCTGGCCTTCAAAGGCAAATTCCAGACCCTCTCGTGGTGCGCCAGTCTGTTCCTCAGCTCGTGCAACCGGGTGACGGGCTGTTCGATGGTGCTGCGCGCGCGGTCAGGGGCACCGGGGAAGCCGCTGGCGAGGTCGGGCCACAACGTCGTTGCGTAGCGTCTTGCGAGCAAGAACCGCCAGAACCCGAACGGGAGTTCGGTCAGCGTCTGGGCGTTGCTGGCAGCCTTGCCCTTGGCCCGGACGCGCT
Source organism: Saccharopolyspora sp. NPDC002686 (assembly GCF_040295745.1). Classification (NCBI taxonomy): domain Bacteria; kingdom Bacillati; phylum Actinomycetota; class Actinomycetes; order Pseudonocardiales; family Pseudonocardiaceae; genus Saccharopolyspora; species Saccharopolyspora sp. NPDC002686. Next base: position 842 of record NZ_JBEOVY010000185.1, on the reverse strand, counting down.
GGCGTGCTTTGGTGATGTCCCGGCGGGCTCGGTCGTCGAGTTCGCGGGCGGTGTCGTCCAACCAGGATCCGGAACGTCCAGCCGCTGCGCTGCGTGCGGCGAGGCGGTCGGCCAGTACGTTGCGAAGCACCACTTCGAGGTGGCCCAACGTCTCCCAGAGCGCGCCGCTCATCTGGGCATTCCACCTGTACAGGTCGAGTGCCGCTGCAGGATCGCCACCGCAGGCATCCAGATAGCCCTGCATCCGAGGCGTTGCGAAGTGCGACAGCACGATGCCGACCCTGGGCGAGGGAGCGTGCGAGTTGTGATCGAAGCGCACGACGGGGTACCGTAGCGTACGAAGATCCCAGAACGGTCCCTGGTAGTCGCTGACGGTGGCAGGCCATACCGCTGGGGTTACGGCTTGAAAGGCGCCGCCCGGTCCGGGCGGCGCCTTTTTGCGTCCGTGCGGCGGTCAGGCCGGGGATTCGTCGGCGATGGCGGAGATGAAGGCGCTGGAGTCCTTCGGGTTGAGGGCCTTGGTGCAGACCTGCTCGAAGGCCTTCAGGTAGTTCGCCGTGTCCGCGGGCTTGTCCAGGAACCGGGAGTTCGCCGAGTCGCCGAGGTGGACCACCTGCGGGTCGGCCTCGTCGGCGAAGGAGAACACCGCGATCCGGTCGCCCATCAGCGGGTGGCCGCCGATCCGGAACGGCAGCACCTGGATCGTCACGTTGCGCCGGTAGCCCAGCAGCACCAGGTGCTCCAGCTGCTGGCGCATCACGCCGGGGCCGCCGACCGAGCGCCGCAGCTTCTTGGCCCGCTTCGACGGCCGATACCTCAACAGCCACCCGGCGCTGCTGCCC
>NZ_JBEOVY010000184.1:13358-15017 GCF_040295745.1 Saccharopolyspora sp. NPDC002686 | reverse complement strand
AGTGGACGTGTGTGGTGTCGCGGACGGTGCCGACGTATTCCTCGACGAGGTCTTCCATCGCCACCACCCCTACCGGTGTGCCCGCCGTGTCGATGGCGGTGGCCAGGTGGCTGCCCGAGCGGCGTAGCGAGGCGAGGGCTTCGTCGAGCCGGGCCTGGGCCGGGACCGTGGGCAGGCGGCGGATCCGGGAGGCCGCGATCGGGGTGGTCTCGTCGTGCCCGATCTGGTCCAGCACGTCCTTGACGTGCAGATACCCCCGCATCGTCCCGTCGGCGGAGCGGACCGGGAACCGGGAGAACCCGGTCTCGGCGACCACCCGTTCCACATCCCCCAGCGTCGGACGAGCCGGCAGCGTGGTGACCTCGCCCAGCGGCACCAGCACATCAGCAACACGGTGCTCGATCGAGGACAGGGTTTGGGCCAGGCGGCGGTGTTCGGACTGATCGATCAGCCCCTCACGGCGGGACTCGACCAGCAACTCGGCCAGCTCGGCGGAGGTGTAGGCGGTGTCGAGCTCGTCCTTGGGCTCCACCCGCAACAACCGCAACACCATGTTGGCGACCATGTTGAACACCGCGATCAACGGCCGCGCCAGCGTGACGAACCCGACCAGCGGCGGCACCAGCCACAACGCGACCTTCTCCGGCTCGGCCAGGGACAGGTTTTTGGGCACCATCTCGCCGACGAGCACGTGCAGCACCACGACCAGCGCCAACGCGATCGCGAACGAGATCACGTGCGTCACGGCCGCGGGGATCCCCAACGCGGTGAACGGCACCTCAAGTTGGTGCGCCACCGCCGGCTCGCCAAGGCGTCCGAGGCCGAGCGAGCACAGGGTGATGCCGAGCTGGGCGCTGGTGAGCATCAACGAGCCCTGCTGACTGGCCTTGATCACCACACGAGCCCGGGACTTGCCCTGCGCCGCCAACGCCTCCAACCGGTCCCGACGCGACGACAACAACGAGAACTCCGCACCCACGAAGAACGCGTTCAACAACAACAGCACCACACCGAGCAGAATCGCGAACCCATCACTCATCGCTCGTCCTCCCCACCGTCGACAGTGGCCGGTCGGCCGGTGAGGCGGAGCTCGGCGATGCGGTTGCGGTCCATCTTGGACACCGTCAACTCCCAGCCGTCAGCGGTGATCTCGTCGCCCACGGCGGGAATCCGGCCGAGCTCGCTCAGCACGTACCCGGCGACGGTCTCGTAGTCGTCGCTGTCGGGCATCGCCATGCCGGTCGCGTCGGCCAGCTCGTCGGGCCGGAGCAGGCCGGAGACGATCCACGTGCCGTCGGCCATCTGCCGCACCGTCGGCAGCTCACCGCGGTCGTGCTCGTCGCGGACGTCGCCGATGATCTCCTCGACCACGTCCTCCAGCGTCACGATGCCAGCGGACCCGCCGTACTCGTCGACCACGATGGCCAGCTGCAGGCCCGAACCGCGCAGCTTCTCCAGCAGCGCATCGCCTTCCAGACTTTCCGGCACCGTGGGAACGGGCTGCGTCAGCGACCCGACGAGAACCCGCTCGCGTTCTTCAGCGGGCAGTCCGAAAGCCTTCTTGACGTGGACGACGCCGTGGATGTCGTCGAGATCCCCACCGTGCACCGGGAATCGCGAGAACCCGCTCCGCCGCGCCAGATCCAGCAGCTCCACAAC
>NZ_JBEOVY010000184.1:0-13258 GCF_040295745.1 Saccharopolyspora sp. NPDC002686 | reverse complement strand
ACGTGGACGACGCCGTGGATGTCGTCGAGATCCCCACCGTGCACCGGGAATCGCGAGAACCCGCTCCGCCGCGCCAGATCCAGCAGCTCCACAACGCTGTCACCGACCTGAAGCGACTCGACCCGGACTCGTGGGGTCATGAGCTCTTCGGCGGTGCGTTCGCCGAACCGCAGCGAGCGGTCCATCAACTCGGCCGTGGCCTCGTCCAAAGTCCCGTGCTCGGCACTGGACCGCACGATCGACCCCAGCTCCTCCGGAGACCGCGCCGACCGCAGCTCTTCCTGGGGCTCAACGCCGAAACGCCGCACCACCCAGTTCGCGCTGTTGTTCATCCCATCGATCAACCAGCGGAACACCTGCGAGAACCGCGCGTGGTAACCGGACACCGCGCGGGCTGTCGCCAGCGGGCGTGCGATGGCGAGGTTCTTCGGGACCATCTCCCCGAACACCATCGACAACGCCGTCGCCAACAAGATCGCCAACGTCAACGACACCGCCCCCGCCGCCGCGGCCGGCAACCCCACCGCCACCAGCACCGGACGGATCAACTCACCGATCAGCGGCTCGGCCACGTAACCGGTGACCAAAGTGGTCAGCGTGATCGCGACCTGAGCACCGGAAAGCTGGAACGACAACGTGCGGTGCGCCCGTTGCACGGCCTTCGCGCGCTTGTCACCCACCGCGTTGACGTGGGCATCAACGGTGCTGCGCTCCAACGACGTCAGCGAGAACTCGGCGGCAACCGCCAAACCCGTGCCCACCGTCAGCACACCGACGAAGACCAGGCCGAGAACGGCCAACAAGATTTCGATCACCGGCCACCTCGCGGGCAGCCGCGCACAAGCTCAGAAACGCCGGGATGGCACCCCGGCTCGGTACTACCCCCGTCAGGGGAATGTGCCGCAGGCACTGAAGCCGTCACTCCTCGAAGTGAAGTGGAGAAAAGGGACACGCAGTATAGCCGGTGACGATCCTCGCGCAGCCGGAGAACGTTGATCCCGATCACACGTTCGGGCGGTCAACGTCCGGTTCCCCGCACTGCGTGCCCGCCGACGCTTCGGGCATCGGGTGCAATGTCCGTCGGCACCGAGCCGCTAAGTTGATCAACGTCTTCCGTCGAGAACAAGCCCCACCAGGAGTTTCGGTGAACACGCGTGAACGCGTCCGCATGCTGGTCGACGCACCGGCGTTCCAGCGGGTGATCATCGCGATCATCCTCGTCAACACGATCACCCTCGGATGCGAGACCTCACCGGCACTGGTGAACGACTACGGGTGGCTGCTGCACGCGGTGGACCGGATCGTGCTCGCGGTGTTCACCGTCGAACTCGCCGCCCGGCTCTACGCCCACGGCTGGCGGTTCTTCCGCGATCCGTGGAACTGCTTCGACTTCGTCATCGTCAGCATCTCGCTGCTGCCCAGCACCGGGAACTTCGGCGTCCTGCGAGCCCTGCGCATCCTCCGCGCGCTGCGCCTGATCTCGGCGGTGCCGAACATGCGCCGCGTGGTCGGCGCGCTGCTGACCGCCGTGCCCGGCATGACCTCGATCGCCGCGCTGCTCGTGCTGATCCTCTACGTCGGCTCGGTGATCGCCACCAAGCTGTTCAGCGGGATCGCCCCGGAGTACTTCGGCGACCTCGGCAGCTCGCTGTTCACCCTGTTCCAGGTGATGACCGGGGAGAGCTGGTCGGAGGTGGCGCGCACCGTCATGGAAGCCGAGCCGCTGGCCTGGATCTTCTTCATCGCCTACATCGCGGTCACCACGTTCACGGTGCTCAACCTGTTCATCGCGGTCGCCGTGTCGGCGATGGAGGCGCAGGTCAGCCACGAGCGCGCGGAGCAGCAGGAGGACGGCGGCGACGTCGTCCAGCAGCTGCTCGGCGAGGTGCGCGGCCTGCGCGACGAGCTCCGCGAACTCCGCGCTGAGGCCGGGGAGGCGCCGATGACGGCTCCCCGGCCTCGGGACGCTACGGCGCCGCGGTGATCCGGTCGGCCGGCGGCGGGGCGATGTCCGGGTGCGCGCCCAAGTAGTCGACGAGCGCGTCGAGGTCGACCGGCCCGCCGGTCACCTCGGTCCCGCCGGTGAACTCGGTGAACCCGTCGCCGCCCGCGGCCAGGAAGTTGTTCACCGACACCCGGTAGTTCGCCTTCGGGTCGACCGGCTGCCCGGCGATGGTGATGTCGGAGACCTTCGACCCGACCGGCGCGGACGCCGAGTAGGTGTAGTGCAGCGCGGAGGACACCTGCAGGATGCGAGTGGCTTCCGGCTGCCACTGCTGCTCCAGGACGTTCTTCAGCTGCTCGCCGGTCAAGGTGATCGTCTGCATCACGTTGCCGAAGGGCTGGACCGCGTAGGCCTCGCCGTAGGTCACCACGCCGTCGCCCTCACCGGCCGGCGAGGAGGCGTGCACGAGGTCGGTCCTGATGCCACCGGGGTTGGTCATCGCGATCTGCGCGCCGTTGGCCTCGGTCGCGGCCAGCTGCGCGTCGGCGAGCACGTCGCCGAGCGGTGATTCGCCGGACGGGGCGCCTTCGCGGAGCAGGTCGCCGGTGATCGTGCCGACCTTGCGGTTGGCGATCGGGGCGGCCTTCGCGGTGGACTCGTCGACCAGCTTCTGCGCGGCGGGGTCCGGCGGCACGTCGCGGGTGACGATCCGGTTGTGCGCCTGGGTCTCCGGGCGCACCACGTCCTTGGTGCTCCGGTCGATCTTCAGGTCGGCCACCGACAGCAGCCGCCCGAAGGAGGCGCCCTGCAGCAGGGTGCGCGGGTTGCCCGCCGGGTCGTCGATCACGCAGTTGTACTGCTGGTGACTGTGGCCGCTGAAGATCACGTCGACCTTCGGCGAGGCCTGCGCTGCGATCTCCGAGGCCGGGCCCGGTGCCACGCGGCAGTCGTCCGGTCCGCCGCCTTCGGTGTTGTCGCCCTGGTGCAGCAGCACGGCCTGCGTCTTGATGCCGAGCCGGTCCAGCAGGTCGGCGGTGCGGTCGATGGCCTCGACCTCGTCGCCGAACTTCAGGCCCTTGACCGCGTCCGGGGTGACCATCGCGGGCAGGTCTTCCAGCGTCACGCCGATGATGCCGATCGGCACGCCCTGGACCTGCTGGACGCTGAACGGCATCAGCGCGGGCCGGCCGTCGTCGAAGGTGACGTTCGCACCCAGGTACGGGAAGTCCGCGCCGTCGAAGGTGTCCCGGAACTGGCAGCCGTCCTCGGGGTGGCAGCCGCCGTCCTGGATGCGCTGCAGCTCGGCGTAGCCCTCGTCGAACTCGTGGTTGCCGACGACGGCCGCGGAAACACCGATCTCGTTGAGGAAGTCGATGGTCGGCTCGTCGTGGAACAGCGCCGAGTTCACCGGCGAGGCGCCGATGTTGTCGCCTGCGGAGAGCACCACCGAGTTGGTCACCTCACCGCGAAGCTGGGCCAGGTGCGTGGCCAGGTAGGCCGCACCTCCGGCGTCGACGGTGCTGCCGTCGGGCAGCGTCACCCGTCCCGACGAGCCCGCGGGCGGGTCCAGGTTGCCGTGCAGATCGTTGAACGCGATCAGCCGGACGTCCACGGTGGCGGGTGCCGCGCTCACCGGTGTCCCCGACAGCGCGGCGGTGGCCAGCACCGCCGTCCCCAACGCCGCTGCGCAGCGGCCGAACCGACCAGGTCTCACTGCTGTCCTCCCCATGATCCCGACCAGCGAACGACAGCAGATCTTGCCCGCTGCGCGCGACCGAAGCGAGCGCTTTGCGCCAATACGTCCCACGAACCGGTTGCCAGTACCGTGAGGCTGTGGGCGAGGACAGTTGGGCAGGTCTGGCCGACCAGTTCGCCGATGGGGCGTACGCGACGGTGAAGGGACTGGTGCGCACCTACGTGGTGCACCAGCAGCTTCTAGAGCACTTGCCCGCTCCCCCGGCCGCGGTGCTCGACGTGGGCGGAGGTGCCGGCCACCAGTCGTTTCCGCTGGCCCGGGCCGGGTACCAGGTGACGTTGCTGGACCCGTCGGCGGCGATGCTGGACAAAGCGCGGCAGCGGCTCCAGCGGTTGCCCGATGAGGTCCGGTCCCGGGTGAGGCTCGTGCAGGCCGACGGCCACGAGGCTGATGAGGCGGTAAGCGGTCAGCGCTTCGATGCTGTGCTGTGCCACGGCGTGCTGGGCTACCTGGAGCAGCCGGAGCCGTTGCTCGACCAGCTGTGCCGGTGCGCCGCTGCCGGTGGCATCGTGTCGATCCTGACCGGCAACGCCAACGCCATGGCCGTCCGACCGGCCTTGGAGCAGCGGTGGGACGACGCCCTCGCCGCGTTCGACGCCAGGCACGAGATCGGCGTGCTGGGCGTGCCGACTCGAGCCGACAGCCTCGAAGAGCTCAGCGAGCAGCTGCGCAGCCGCGGCGTGGAACCGGTGAGCTGGTAAGGCGGCTGGCTGTTCACCGACTGGCTCGACTTCAGCGGCACCGAGCTGGATCCGAACGACGCCGAGCAGGTGGCGGCGGCGGCCAAGGTCGAGCTCGAAGCCAGCCGGCGGGATCCCTACCGCGGGCTCAGCCGCGTCTTCCACCTCGTGGGGCGCAGGAACCCGGCCTGATCATCCGCCGAAGTAGACCTCCAGCTCGCCGATCGAGGTGAAGAACGCCGAGCCGCCCGGCACCCCGGTGATCCGGACCCCGTCGCCGACGATCGGGTCGAAGGCCAGGGTGTAGGTGCCGTGCGGGCCGGCGGTGCTGTCGTAGGGGTAGGCCGGTGCGATCCGCAGTCCGCCGACGTCCACCCAGCTGCTCCCCTGGCGCACCTGCACGGCCAGGTCGCGGGCGAACCAGCCGCCGTCGGAGAACATGTTCCCGGTGGTGTAGACGACGCGGTCGAGCCAGCACTGGTCGCGCCAGATGTAGCCCCAGAAGTCGAACTGCTTGCGGGTGCCGTCGAAGCTGTCCTCGCTCTCCTCCCTGATCCCGTTGTTGAAGAAGTCGCCGCGTCCGAAGTGGGCGGTCTTCTCGATCGGGAACACGTCCGCGCCGCGCGCCAGGTTGCGGTGCGGATCGGGCGGGTTGGCCGGCGGATCGCCCAGCTGGCGCGGGAAGACCTGGAGCTGCCGCAGCGAGAAGGTGTAGTTCGGCAGCCCGCACGCCACTCCCAGGAACCAGTTGGACTGCACCCACATCCGCGTTCCGTCGGCCGAGACGAACTTGGCCGGCACGGTGCAGGCGTAGCCACCGTTCTTCGGACCGGAGCACGCGGGCTGCGGCTCCCCCGCTTCCGGCATCGGGATGTCGTGGCCGCCCGGCACCGGGTCGAACCGGATCCGGCCGGGACGGCCGAACCACGGCTGGGCGCCGAAGTCCTTGGACATGAACAGCTGCCACGGCCCCCACGGCGTCGGCGCCTCGTAGAACTCGAAGGTGTACTCGGTCCACGAGGTGTAGAGGTATCGCCGCAGCGGGGCGTTGTAGAGCACGCCGCCCTGGGACAGCACGCTCAGGTTGCGGCGCCCGGACACCAGCAGATCGGTGTAGAGCCGCCGTTCGTCGGTGAGCACCGGCGCCTTGTCCTCGATCCGGTCCGTCCACTGCGGACCGTTCGCCCCGGTTCCCGCGTAGAACCGCCAGGTTTCGCGCTGCTGGATGCTGTCGCGCGGCACCCGCGCCAAGTAGAGGCTGGTCGGGGACGGCACCGCACCGGTGTAGGAGTCGCGCCAGTTGTGGTCGAGGCCGTAGGCGTAGACGTACCCGGCGTCCTGCGGCCCGAGCTCGCGCGCGTGCTCCTGACTGCGGCCGAAGTCCAGGAACATGATCGTGGTGAACACGTGGTCGGTGAACATCGGCTGGGCCGGTTGCTGCCAGGTGCGCCCGTAGTCATCGGACTTGACGATGCTGGCGTTCGGGGCGTCGTCGAAGGCCGCCGCGGCCGGCGCGAAGCGCAGGTCCTGCACGGCCAGGTACAGCTCGTCGCGGCCGTCGCCGTTGCCGTCCACCGCGACGATCCCGGTGGGTTTCGGGTTGTACAGCTTCGAATCGGCGTGCACCTTGGCGATCGCCTCGCCCGCGGCGAGCCGTTCGCCGCGCAGCCCGGTCTCCGGGGTCCCGGCGATCCGGTTCGCCACGATGGGAGCCATCGGCTGGTCTCCGAAGCCCTGGCCGTCGCCGTTGGCGGTGTAGACGAGGTCGTCGTCGGCCCAGCACGTCGGCCACAGGTCGCCGGTGCTGTTGGTGCTGATCGTGGACGCGTAGTCGGTGAACGTCGTGACGAAGAAGCCGCCGGCCGGTTCCGCGGCCCGGACCTCGGCGGCGCGCGGCACGTCCCCGAGCAGCACCGATCCCGCACCGGCGAGGGCGAGCTTGCCGAACTGGCGCCGGTTCATCGCCCGCATCAGCGGCCTCCCCCGCGGAACTGCTGCTCCAGCGATTCGAGGCTGCGCTGCTTGGTCTCCGGCACCGCCCACCAGACGATCGGGAAGATGATCACCCCCGCCGCCGCGTAAGCGAGGAACACCACGCCCGCCCCGACCAATGCGGTGAAGGTGGGGAAGGTCAGCGAGACGAAGAAGTCGGTCAACCAGTTGAACAGCGTGGCCAGCGCCATCGCGGTGCCGCGGATGGCCAGCGGGAAGATCTCGGCCAGCACCACCCACAGCACCGGCCCCCAGGTGGCCGAGAAGGTGTTGGTGAACACGACGAAGGCCGCCACCGCGATGCCGAACAGCACCGGCGACTCGGGCGGCAGCAGCAGCGCGGCCAGCCCCACCGCGAACAGGCTCGCCGACATGCCGACCAAACCGGCCAGCAGCACGGGCTTTCGACCTCGCCGGTCGACGATCTTGGCCCGCACGACGATCGCGATCGTCGCGATGTTGAGCAGCCCGTTCAGGAAGGTGAACAGCAGTGCGGTGACCTCGGAGACGCCGAACCCGGTGAGCACGCTGGGCGCGTAGTAGACGATCGTGTTGATCCCGGTGATCTGCTGGAACACCGCCAGCAGCGCACCGAGCAGCAACAATTTCCGCACCCAGCCCGCGGACATCCGGGCACCCAGTTCGGCGTCGCGCTGCTGGCGTTCCAGGGCGGTGATCTCGGCGAGCTCGCGGTCGGCGGCGGCCTGGTCGCCGCGCAGGCCGACCAGCAGGGTGCGCCCCTGCTCCGGACGTCCGCGCCGGACCAGGGAACGCGGGGTGTCCGGAGCCGCGAGCAGTCCGACGACCAGCACCACCGCGGGGACCACGCCGATGAGGATCATCCACCGCCACGAGCCGACGAAGGCCAAACCGTACCCGGTGGCCGCGGCCAGCGCGGTCCCCACGATGATCATGTACTGGTTCAGCGAGGTGACCGCACCGCGAGCTCCCGCGGGTGCCATCTCGGCCAGGTAGAGCGGGACGACCACCGACGCGATGCCGATCCCCAGGCCGATGACGAACCGGAACAGCACCAGCGCCGTGACCGAGGTGGCCAGCCCGGCGCCGAGAGCTCCCGCGGTGAACACGACCCCGGCCGCGAGCAGCACCCGCTGCCGGCCCTGCCGGTCGGCGGCGGGCCCGCTGCCGACCGCGCCCACCATCGCACCGACGACCGTCGCGCTGACCACGGTGCCCTTGAGCAGCGGTGTCAACGGCAGCTCGTGCGGGATGAACAAGATCGCGGCCGAGATGATCCCGTTGTCGTAGCCGAACAGGATCGCCGCCAACGAGCCCAGCGCGTAGACGCGCCGAGTGGTGGCCCCCGGCCGCGCAGCAGGCGTTCCCATCGAGCACCCCCGAACGAGCGCCTCCCCCAACGGCGCTCATCCCGCTCGACATACCCCGCCGACGGCCCGGCAATGCCTCCCGCTCACAGGCCGTGCCGGCGGTTCCCGGCCACCAGCTCGCAGACCCGCGCTTCGGACTCCGCCGAGAACGGGCCGCGCCGAGCGGCGACCGCACGGTCGACCTCCTCGGCGACGAGGTCGGCGTTGATCTGCCCAGCCGCGGCCGCACCCGCCGCAGCCGCGTTGCCGACCTGCGCGGACAGATCGGTGACGTTGCCCGCCACCCACACGCCGGGGACCTCGGTGCGCCCGGTGGCATCGGCGGGGATGTGCTCGCCCGCTCCGCTGGGGTGCTCGACCGGCCGCAGCCCGAGCTCCGCCAGGAAACCGGCGCGCGCGACCATCCGGGGCGCCACCGCCAGCGCCTCGCGCGCGATCACGGTCCCGTCGACCAGCCGCACGCCGGTGATGCGGTCCTCGACGACCTCCAGCCCGGCGATCTCGCCGTGCACCACCCGGATGTCGCGAGCGGCCAGCTTCTCGGCGTCCTCTTCGCCCAGCGGCGCGGCGGTGCGGGCGAAGAACACGACGTCGCTGCTCCACTGGCGGAACAGCAGCGCCTGGTGCACCGACATCGGCCCGCTGGCCAGCACGCCGATGGCCCCGTCGCGGACCTCCCAGCCGTGGCAGTACGGGCAGTGCAGCACGTCCCGCCCCCATCTGTCGCGCAGGCCCGGGACGTCCGGCAGCTCGTCGACCAGCCCGGTGGTCACCAGCACGCGTCGGGCACGCGTCGCGCGGCCGTCGGCCAGCGCCACCGAGAACCCGTCGCCGTCGCGGGCCACCGAGCCGACTTCACCGGACACCACGTCGGCGCCGTATCCGCGCACTTCCGCCCGGCCGCGCTCGAGCAGCTCGGCCGGTGGGATCCCGTCCCGCCCCAGCAGCCCGTGCGCGCCTTGCGCGGGCGCGTTGCGCGGGGAACCCGCGTCGATCACCGCCACCGAGCGCCGCGCCCGGGCAAGCATCAGCGCCCCGCTCAGCCCGGCGGCACCGCCGCCGACCACCACCACGTCGTAACCGTTCGCCAACTGATCGGTCACCTCGACCACCTCCGCGACCACCATGCGGCCGCGCCGGCGCTCCCGGCAAACTTCTTTGCGGAAACCGCAAACACTCCCCCGCCCCCGACTCCGAGGTCCCCAGTGGACGAATGCCGTGTGCAGAGCGCAACTGGTTGCTACGCAATGCATTCGGGGCAAAAGTCTCTCCTGTACAACCATCTCGCGGGACTACCGTGATTGGTGCGCACATGAAAGCGCATCCAGGTAGCTGGATCAGAGGAGCACTGTGAACGCGTTCCTCCGCCGGTCACCGCCGGGGAGGTTCGCTGGTGCTGCGAACTCCCACGCAGCGCATCGTTTTCGACGGAATTCCGACGGCACTGGACTCGTCCAGGATCGACGAGGGATGAATATGAACGTCAGCACCGTCTTCAGCAACCTCCGCAGCAACTGGGGCTGGGGTTGGGGTTGGGGCTGGGGTTGGGGCTGGGGTGGCTGGGGCCGCTGGGGCGGCTGGGGCCATTGGGGCCGCTGGGGCCACTGGGGCCGCTGGTAACCCACCAGATCCTCCAACCTCGAGAACCTGTCTGAGGACAGGCCCTCAACCGGATCACTTCGCGCAGCCTTGATGAGGTGATCCACAACCCTCCGGGTAGCTCTCGCGTTCCACGCGGGAGCTACCCGCACGTTCGGCCCCGGTCCGGCCCCGCCCAGCCGGCATCGGCCAGGGCGGCGGTGACGACTTCGACATCGTCGAACGGGCGCCGACCGCCGTCGACCGCTTGGTAGCGCTCGTGCCCGCGGCCCGCGACGAGCACGACGTCCCCCGGCCCGGCCCGGCCAACAGCAGCGGCGATCGCCGCCCGACGATCGTGCTCCACCACGAACTCCCCGCCGCTGACCCCGATCGTGCCGGTCAGCACCTGCGCGGTGATCTCGGCCGGGTCCTCCTCGCACGGGTCGTCGGTGGTGAAGATCGCGGTGTCGGCGGCCAGTGCGGCGCGGCCGACGTCCGGGCGGCTGAACCGGTCGCGGTTCCCGGCGCAACCGACGACGAGGTGCACCCGTCCCCCGCTCGCCCGGCGCGCGGCCGCGATCAGGTCGGCCACCGCGGTGGGCGTGTGCGCGAAGTCGACCACGGCTAGGAACGGCTGGCCGACGTCCACCCGCTGGAACCGACCGGGCGGCAGCGCCGCGGTCAACCCGCGCACCGCAGCCGACTTGGACACCCCCAGCGCCCGAGCTGCCGCGTAGGCCGCGGCGAGGCCGGCAGCATGCCGACCACCGATCGCAGCGGGCGCGGTCAACGACACCGGATCACCGCCCTCGTGGAAGACCACGCGCGGTCCGACCTCCTCGACCCGCACGTCCGCACGAGAACTGCGCCCGACGGTCACGGTCGGCACCTCGACCTGGGCGGCCAGCCGCCGCCCCCAGCAGTCGTCCACGTTGATCACGGCCCGGCGACAGCGCCGCGGCGTGAACAACGCGGCTTTGGTCGCGAAGTACTGCTCGACGGTGCCGTGGTAGTCGAGGTGCTCCGGGCTCAGGTTGGTGAACACCGCGACCTCGGCCCGCACCGGGTCGATGCGGTGCTGGTCGATCGCGTGCGAGGACACCTCCACGACCGCCGCCCGCACCCCCGCCGAGCGCATGCGGCACAGCATCCGCTGCAGATCGGCGGCACCCGGAGTGGTCAGCTCCGCCGGGCTCTGCCACCCCGGCCAGCGGGCCTCGACGGTGGAGCTCAGTCCGGTCCGCACACCACCGGCCGCGAGAGCGGCTTCGACCAGGTGCACCGTGGTGGTCTTGCCGTTGGTCCCGGTCACCGCGGCAACCGCGAGCTCATCAGCAGGACGGCCGTGCACCTCCGCGGCGACCGGCCCCACCGCAGGCCGCACCGCGGGCACGCGCACCTGGGGAACCGGCAGGTCGACGAACCGCTCCACCAGCAGCGCACCAGCCCCGGCGGCCACCGCCTCAGCGGCGAATCCGTGCCCGTCCCGCCGCGTTCCCGGCACTGCGCAGAACAGCGCGCCTGGTCGCACCCGCCTGCTGTCGGTGCTGATGTCCAGGATCCGCGCCTCGCCCCTCAGCTCGGCCTCCGGCAAGCCCCGCACGGCCGCGGACAGGCTGATTGCGCGCTGACAGTCGCATTCCACGATCACCGCGAACGTCCCCCCGGCGACGACGGCTGCCGACACCAATCGGACATACCCGCCAACCGGGACTGCCACGCTTCCGCGGCCGACCCAGAACGCCGAACCTCGCCAGATGACACCCCGGGGCTCACGCGTCATCCCTGGTCACAGGGTTGCGCGACCCCCGATTTCATAATCATGCAGTCCATCGCATAGTATTAACCCATGTCCAAGGTTCTGACGAGTCTCCCGGTCGGCCAGCGGGTCGGCGTCGCCTTCTCCGGAGGTCTCGACACCTCCGTCGCGGTTGCGTGGATGCGCGACAAGGGCGCGATCCCCTACACCTACACCGCCGACATCGGGCAGTACGACGAGACCGACATCGCCTCCATCCCCGGCCGCGCCAAGGCCTACGGGGCCGAGCACTCCCGCTTGGTGGACTGCCGGGAGGCGCTGGTCGAGGAAGGCCTGGCCGCGCTGACCTGCGGCGCGTTCCACATCCGCTCGGGCGGCCGCACCTACTTCAACACCACCCCGCTGGGCCGCGCCGTGACCGCCACCCTGCTGGTGCGCGCGATGCTCGAGGACGGCGTGGAGATCTGGGGCGACGGCTCCACCTTCAAGGGCAACGACATCGAGCGGTTCTACCGCTACGGCCTGCTGGCCAACCCCCGCCTGCGCATCTACAAGCCGTGGCTGGACACCGACTTCGTCAGCGAGCTCGGCGGCCGCCAGGAGATGTCGGAGTGGCTGCAGGAGCACGGCCTGCCCTACCGCGACAGCGCGGAGAAGGCCTACTCCACCGACGCCAACATCTGGGGCGCCACCCACGAGGCCAAGGAGCTCGAGCACCTCAACACCGGTGTCGAGATCGTCGACCCGATCATGGGCGTTCGGTTCTGGGACGAGTCGGTCGAGATCCCCACCGAGGACGTCACGATCACCTTCGCGCAGGGCCGCCCGGTCGCGATCAACGGCAAGGAGTTCACCTCCGCCGTCGACCTGGTGCACGAGGCCAACGCGATCGGCGGCCGGCACGGCCTCGGCATGAGCGACCAGATCGAGAACCGCATCATCGAGGCCAAGAGCCGCGGCATCTACGAGGCGCCGGGCATGGCCCTGCTGTTCATCGCCTACGAGCGGCTGGTCAACGCCATCCACAACGAGGACACCGTCGCCAACTACCACAACGAGGGCCGCAAGCTGGGCCGCCTGATGTACGAGGGCCGCTGGCTGGACCCGCAGTCGCTGATGCTGCGGGAGTCGCTGCAGCGGTGGGTCGGCTCGGCGGTCACCGGTGAGGTCACCCTGCGGCTGCGCCGCGGCGAGGACTACTCGATCCTGGACACCACCGGCCCGGCGTTCTCCTACCACCCGGACAAGCTGTCCATGGAGCGCACCGAGAACGCCGCCTTCGGCCCGGTCGACCGGATCGGCCAGCTGACCATGCGGAACCTGGACATCGCCGACTCCCGCGCCAAGCTGGAGACCTACGCCCAGCTCGGCCTGGTCGGCCCGGCCCACACCGAGCTGGTCGGCACCCTGCAGTCCGGCGGCGCCGACGCGATCGCCTCCGTCGGTGCGGAAGCCGAGACCGAAGCCGGTTCCCTGGACCGCGCCGCGATGGAGTTCGGCACGGACTGACCCGAGCCCACCGCACGAGGCCGCCGCAGGGAACCTCCCCCGCGGCGGCCTTTCGCGTTCCGGGCGGCGTGGTCGTTCGCGGGTGATCCGGTTCGGCCGCGTCCGGCGGTGCGCGGGAGGATGGGCGCGTACCGCTGGATGTGCTCGAGGAAGGTTCCGCGATGCCTCAGATCGCCACCAACACGAAGGTGGACCTCGCCGGACTGCTGGACTTCGTCCGACCGCGCCACCGCGCGATCCTGCTGACCACCCGGGCCGACGGACGCCCGCAGGGGTCACCGCTGACCTGCGGCGTGGACGACTCGGGGCGACTGGTGATGTCCACCTACCCGGAGCGCGCGAAGACCCGCAACGCCAAGCGCGACCCGCGGGTGAGCGTGATCGTGCTGTCCGACGAGTGGAACGGCGCGTGGGTCCAGATCGACGGCACCGCCGAGGTGATCGACGCACCGGACTCGGTGGAGCCGCTGGTCGAGTACTTCCGCAACATCTCCGGCGAACACCCGGACTGGGACGAGTACCGCGAGGCGATGCGCAAGCAGGGCAAGTCCCTGATCCGGGTCACCCCCGAACGCTGGAGCCCGATCGCCACCGGAGGCTTCCCGGCCCACCTCGCCGACGAGGGCTGAGGTCAGCGGCGCGGGGGGGGGGACGGGCGCGCCGCGCGCGCCCGGCACCCAGAGCGCC
>NZ_JBEOVY010000183.1:0-15147 GCF_040295745.1 Saccharopolyspora sp. NPDC002686 | reverse complement strand
CCCGCGCTCCGGGGCGCGGCCCCGGCGGAGGCGTTGATCAGGCCGGTTCGAGGACGAAGTCGTAGTCAGCGCGCAACGCGCCGTCGCCGTGCGGACGGAGGTCGAGCACCAGCTCGGGTTTGGTGGCCTCGGCGACGTCGCTGTCGAGCCACTCGCCGCCTTCGAAGTACAGCTGCGTGGTGATGGTCCGGTGTCCCGGCGCCCGCACCAGGAGGTGCAGGTGGGCCGGCCGCCACGGGTGCCAGCCCGCGGCGGTGATGAGCTTCCCGGTCGGCCCGTCGGTGGGGATCTGGTACGGGGAGGGCTTGATCGTGTGGATCTGGAACCGGCCCTGGTTGTCGGCGACGATCACGCCGCGCAGGTTCCCCTCGGGAATGCCGGGGGCGAATCCCGAGTAGTAGCCCTCGGAATCGGCGTGCCAGAGGTCCAGCTCCGCCCCGGCGATGGGGTTTCCGCTGGTGTCGCGGACCTGGCCGGTGAAGACCAGCGGAGTGCCCTGCTCGTCCGGGCGGGCGGGCAGATCGGCGACGGCGGGGAGTTTCCGCTGGTCCGGCAGGTAGTACGGCCCGAGGATGCTCCCCTTCGTGCCCTGCTGGGACCGGGCGGCGACGTCTTCGACGACGTGCTCGACGAAGACGTCGAGGAACAGCGGCCATTCGCCGCCTTCGCCGACGTCGATGAGCCACTGCTTGGCGGCCTGGAACTCGGCGTAGCTGACCTCGTGCTCCCGGATCGCGTCGTGCACGCCCGCCAGCACCGCGCCGACGACGGCGCTGACGCGCTCCGGCGGGACGTCGGTGGCGACGTGGTCCCGCCGGCCGGCGCGGAAGGACTCGGTGGCCGACGCGCCGGAACCGGCGGCGGTCGGCGAATGTTCTGCGGTGGTCATGGGAATCTCCTCGACGAGCAGCGTCAGCGGGACCGCAGGGCGGTGTCGCCGGGGTTGAACAGGTCGGGCACCGTCCACCCGTTGAGGTCGTACTCGGACATGCACTGCTCGGCGAAGCCCTTCATCGCGTCGGCGCTCCCGGACTGCTGCGCGGCGAAGAGCAGCTCGGCGCGCACGGCTTCGTGGTTGCCCGAGTAGTTGCGCTCGTAGAGCTCGTGCCTGCCGCCGAACTCGCTGCCGATGGAGTCCCAGATGAGCTTCATCAGCTTGACCCGTTCGATGGAGTCGTACCCGTTGGAGCCGCGCACGTACTGGTCGAGGTACGGGCGGATCTCCGGTGATTTGAAGTCGTCGGCGTGCGAGGGCAGGTAGATCAGCCCGCTGCCGAGGTCCTGCATGATGATCTCCCGGATCCGCGGGTAGCCGAGGGTCATGAACCAGCGGTACGCCAGCCCGTAGTCCAGGTTCGGCAGCAGCGCGTCGTTCTTCCACTCGTCCGGATTCGCCGCCATCGCGTCGGTGAGCGCCCAGAACATGTTGCGCCACCCGATCACTTCGCCCACGCGGGTCTGGATGCCGCGGAAGTCCTTGGTGCCGGTGACCTCGACGCCCTTCATCAGCAGGCCCGCGAGGAAGTCGAGCTTGACGGCCAGCCGCGTGACGCCGTGGAAGGTGAAGCGGTGCAGGAATCCGGAGCCGGGGAAGAACGTGCTTGCCTTCTCCGCGTCGCCGTAGATGAAGACGTTCTCCCAGGGGATCTTCACCTTGTCCAGGATGAAGATCGTGTCGTTCTCGTCGAACCGGCTGGACAGCGGGTAGTCGAACGGGCTCGACGTCGAGTCGGCGACGTGGGAGTAGGAGTTGCGGCAGATCAGCTTCATCCCCGGCGTGCCCATCGGGACGGTGCACACCAGCGCGAACTCGCGCTTCTTGATGGGCAGGCCGTAGTGGGCGATGAAGTTGTAGTTCGTGATCGCCGACCCGGTCGCCACGACCTTCGCGCCGGAGACGATCAACCCGTCGTCGGTCTCCTTCTCGACGTGGATGAACAGGTCCTTGACGTCGTCGGGGTTCTTGTCCCGGTCCACCGGCGGGTTGATGATCGCGTGGTTCCAGTACAGGACCTTCTCCTGCGACTCGGTGTACCAGCGCCGGGCGTTGTCCGCGAACGGCTCGTAGAAGTCGGAGTTCGCACCGAGCGTGCCGAGGAACGAGGCCTTGTAGTCGGGGCTGCGCCCCATCCAGCCGTAGTTCATCCGCGCCCACTCGGCGATCGCGTCGCGGTCGGCGACGAGGTCTTCCCGGCTGCGCGGCGTGCGGAAGAACGGGTGCGTGAACCCGTTGTTGCCGGTGTCGGTCGGCGTGGTGAGCACGTCCTGCTTGTCCGGGTCGTGCAGCGCGTCGTACATCCGCGCGGTCATCCGCACCGAGTTGCGGAACGCCGGGTGCGTCGTGACGTCGTCGACCTTGTCGCCGTAGAGAAAGATCTCGCGGCCGTCCCGCAGGGACTCCACGTACTCCTCGCCGGTCATCGGCCGGGACGCGGTGGGCTTGGCCGCCGACGGGCTGCGGGTCTCGTGCTCCTGGTGCGTGGTCATGCTGGACCTTTCTTCGTTGAAACGGTCGTGCTGGCGGGAAATCGGTCAGGAAACCGCGGTTCGCTCGCGCCGCAGCGGTGAGAAGTCGGTGCCGGCGTCGAACCAGCCGGCGTCCGGGCAGTCGACCGACGCCGCCCAGTGGGCCTTGTCCTTCTCGCGGAGCGCGCGGAACCCGCCCGCGTAGAACAGCAACGGTTCGGCCTCGGCGACCTCGATGGCGGCGATCTCGCCGATGACGATGAGGTGATCGCCCCCGTCGTACGTGCGCCACGGCCGGCAGGTGAGCGTCGCCGCGTTGCCCACGAGCACCGGGGCCAGCGGGGTCTCCACCCATTCCGGCTGGGGCTCCTGGGGGCGCCCCGCGAAGTGCCACGCGGTGGCGAGCTGGTCCTCGGCGAGCACGTTGACCGCGAACGGCGCCCCGTCGAGGTAGGCGCACGCCTTCGACTTCCGGGTCAGCGTCACCTGGCACAGGGCCGGGTCCAGGGACACCGCGGTGAACGCGTTGACCGTTGCGCCGTGCGGCTGGCCCTCGTGGTTGCGGCAGGTCACCACGGTGACACCGGTGGCGAACCGGCCCAGTCCGTTGCGGAGTTCTCGGTGGTCGAGTCCCATCGGCGATACCTCCTGTACGCTATGCGTGCAGTTTGAACGCTATGCGTTCAAAGGAGGGTGCACTGGCTCACAGGTTCGAGTCAAGGGGGACATGCGGGAAAATGGCGGCGATGACCACCAGAGAGACCGACCGCGACTACATCCAGAGCATCGAGCGGGGCTTCGCGGTGCTGCTCGCCTTCGACGCCGAGCGGCCGAACCCGACCCTCGCCGAGATCGCTGCCGCCACCGGCCTCTCCCGGCCGGCCGTCCGCCGCATCCTGATCACCCTCCAGCGCCTCGGCTACGTCCGCAGCACCGGCAGCCGCTGGGCCCTGACCCCGCGCGTGCTCAGCATCGGGCAGCACTACTCCGCGTCGAACGCGATGACCGACCTCGCCCAGCCGCACCTGATGGAACTGGCCGAGCGGACGCAGGAATCCGCTTCGCTGGCAGCCCTGGACGGCGGCGAGATCGTCTACATCGGACGGGTGCCGGTGCGCCGGATCATGAGCATCAACGTCTCGCTCGGCACCCGGGTCCCGGCGCACGCGACCTCCATGGGGCGCGTCCTCCTGGCATGGGCATCACCGGTGGACGTCGAGCACGCGATCAAGCAGTCGGGACTCAAGGCGTACACCTCGCGCACCATCACCGACCAGGCCGTTTTCCGGGAGGAGCTCCGGAAGGTCCGCCAGCAGGGCTGGGCCATCGTCGCCGGAGAGCTCGAGGAGGGCCTCCTGTCCGTCGCCGCACCGGTGCGCGACCAGACCGGGACGGTCGTGGCCGCGCTCGCGTCGTCGACGTCCGCCGGCCGGGCCGACGTCGAGCAGCTGCGCGAGGAACTGGTCCCGCTGGTGGTGCGCACCGCGGCGCGCATCAGCAAGGAGTTCGGCCTGAGGACCGACGACGAGTACGAGACCCCCACCCCCAGCAAGGGCTTCGAGGGTTTCTTCTGATCGAATGTACGCGTAGCGTATTGAATGCCCGCTATGCGTACAGCGATCTCTAGTTCTCTGCAGCCCCAGATTTCACGCGAAGTCCGGCAACGCGGACCAATTCGTCCGGCGGCACGTGCCCAATGGCGCGGCACGTGATCTCGCTCGGAAGGTGGAGCGTTGACCGACCAGACCGGAACGTCGACGAGCGGTCGCGACGGCTTCAACCCCGGTTGTGCGGCGGCCTGCGCAGTGGTGCCGTTCCTCTCCCCGGCAGAGGTGGCGGCCCTGACCTCGGGCGGGCCGCACGAGTGGCGCTCGCTGGGCCAGATGATCGCCCTGATCTTCGCCTACCCGATCCTGTGCGTGATCCAGGGCCTGGTCGCGGGAGCCGTGATCGCCGCGCTGGGGAGAAGGCGCGACGCCCGCCGGAAAGGGTTGAACCGCAAGGACATCGAGTCGCAAGGAAGCCTGACCAAGTGGTTCCTGATCGGAACGGCGACGGCCACCGCAGCAGCGGCGGCGTACGTCGCGCCGACCTCCACGCACTGACCCGACCCGCCGTTCATCGCCGCGGCCGCAGCACCCTCGTCGAGGCGACCGCGCCTCAAGCCGCGCTGAGCGGGAACGCCCCCGAACCGTTGCGGCGGTCCGGACTCGTTCCCGCACCTTGCGCCGGGTCAGGCGACCGGCATCGAGGCGGGCGCTGGGCCCGCGGCAACGGCCCCGGCGCGGCGCAGCACCGAGATGCTGATCGAGAGCAGCCACAGCATGAACAGCCCGCCCATGGTGGCGGTGGTGCCCCATCCGTTGGCCGCGTAGAAGTTGGCCGGGTCGTTGCCGAAGTACAGCGACGGCACGAAGAACAGGTTGATCCCGGCGAGCAGGTACGACGACCAGATCGTCCACCTGGGCAGCACGCCGGAGCCGGCCACCGCGGCACCGAAAGCGATCAGGAACAGCGCCTCGATGAGGCGCGTGGTGGAGCCGTAGAGGATGTAGGTGCCGCTCACCGAGATCGTCGGGTCGATCGGGCCCGGAGCGGCGATCACCGCGCCGGTCTCCAACCCGTTCGAGACGAACTCGACGACCACCCACATCACACCGGCCACCGACGCCAGCACCGGCGCGAAGTCGCCGTCCGGTCTGGAACCGCGGGCGGTGAGAAGCCGGCGCAGGCCGACCGCGAACACGGTCAAGCAGGTCAACCCCAGTATCCCGAACAGGCTGCGGGTCAACACGTTCGCCGCGGGCGGCGGCCCGTCGTAGACGAAGTAGAGCGGCAGCTCGATCAGCGTCAGCACCGCCGCTGCCGCACCGGTCAGGCCGGTGAGCCGCCACAGGTTGGTGTCGCTCATGACTCCCTCATTTCCTGGTGACGAGGCTGCGCCGGGCGCGAAACCTGGCGCGGTGTCGCCCACCAATGGCGTAAACGAAAATGTTGTAGCGTTAACGCCGAGAACGCTAGGCCTCTAGCTGCCACTAACGCAACGGGAGTTTCGTTTGACTGTCGAGAACTCGCCACCGGGCTCGGTCCGCCCCCGCGGGCGGACCGAGCGGGTTCGCCAAGCCGTCGTGGCCGCGACCCACGCCCAGTTCCGCGCCCACGGATACCCCTCCCTGACCGTCGAACGGGTCGCCGAAGCCGCCGGCGTCGCCAAGAGCACCGTCTACCGGCGTTGGCGGGACACCGCGGGACTGCTGCTGGAGGTGCTCCGCGAGATGTCCGGAGCCCAGATCCCGCTGGTGGACACCGGATCGGTGGACGAGGACCTCCGGCAGCTCGCGGTGAGCATCGTCCGCGTGTACTCCGACTCCGAGAACGGGCCGATGGTGCTCGCGATGATCGCCGAGGCCGTCCACGACCCGCGGGTGGCCGATGAGCTGCGGGCGTTCTGGCGGGACCGCAACGAGAACGCCGCCGACGCCGTCCGCCGGGGCATCCGCCGAGGCGAGCTGCCCGCCGACACCGACCCCGTCGACGTGATCCGGACGCTGGCCGCCCCGCTGTACTACCGGATGCTGGTCACCCACGAGCCGGTCGACGAGACCATCGCGACCCGGGCGGCGGCCGCCGCGCTGGCGGCCGCCCGGGCAGGCGCGCTGGACACTGCCGGGTAAAACGGCACGCACGCACTTCACGGCGGCAACCGTCCACTCAGGACTCGGTCCACCGTCCGATGACCGCTCCTGGCCGCCCGATCTCCGCCTCCTGCGGTGTGAACGCGGGTGAAGACCTCTGGCAACGGGTGAAATTCCCGTGCTCGGACCCGCGAATGGGCGCGTTGCGGGCACATTTCCGGTTATAGCCTCTCCACGAATCATGGTCGGTTCAGCACTGGAGGAGCGAAATGTGTGATTCCTGCTTAACGTCGGCCGAGGCGATGGCTGCGACGCCATCGGACCTGGTGCGCGAACGCAGCGGGCTGTCCCGCCGAGTTCTGCTCACCGGACTCGGCCTAGGACTCGGTGTCGCCGCCGTGGGCCTCGCGCCGGGAGCGCCGAAGGCGTCGGCGGCGACGCTGAAGGACGGCCGCTGGGCCACCCCCGCGCAGGGCCGCTTCCCCGCGGGCGGTCACTTCGGAGCGCCCAGGGACGGCGGTCCGCACGCGGGCCAGGACATCACCAACTCGACGGGCACCGGCGTGTACGCGGCAGCCGCAGGCACGGTGGTCCGCCGTGCCTGGGGCGGCGGCTTCCCCGGCCGGACCGGCAACGCGCTGGTCATCGCGCACGGCAACGACCAGTACACCTACTACGGCCACCTCAGCGCCTACCGGGTCGAGCTCGACGCCGAGGTCAGCGCCGGTCAGCGCATCGCTGACATGGGCGCGACGGGCAACGTGACGGGCCCGCACCTGCACTTCGAAGTGCACTCAGGAGGGCTCGGCCGCGTCACCGACCCGGTCGCCTTCATGGCCGACCGCGGCGTGGACCTGGACGGCGGCTGGCCGAGGATCGACCCCGGCGCCGGCGGAGCGACGGTCGCCGTGATCCAGCACCTGATGACGCAGCACGGTCACGCCCTGCCCGCCGACGGGAAGTACGACTCGGCAGCGGTGGACGCGGTCAAGCGCTTCCAGGAGGCCGAGGGCTTGGAGGCCGACGGCCAGGTCGGCCCGGCGACGTGGCCGAAGCTGGTCTACGCCCTCAAGCAGGATGCGAAGGGCGACCACGTCAAGGCCCTGCAGACCGCGCTGAACAAGCGCAGCGCGGGCCTGGCGATCGACGGCGAATTCGGCTCGGGCACGACGAAAGCCGTACGCGCCTACCAGGACCTCAACCGCCTGGTCGTCGACGGCGAAGCCGGGCCGGTGACCTGGCGAGCCCTGGTCAGCTGACCTCCCGCGACCCGGCCGGGTCGCGAAGTCGTTCAGCCCCGCGGGTCCGGAGCGGTGAACCGACCGAAGACCTCTTCCAGCTCCGAAGCCACCCGGATCACCAGGTGGTCCTCGAACGGCCTGCCGACGACCTGCACGCCGACAGGCAAGCCCTCCGCCGAGTACCCGCACGGCACGACGACGACGGGGAACCCGAGGATGCTCATCGCCCGGCAGCTCGACCCCAGCTGGTTCCACGGCACGCGCTGCCCGTCGATCTCGAACTCGGCCTCGGCCGGGTCGACGGCGGGCACGCTCGCCACCGGGAGCAGCAGGACGTCGTGGTCGTCCATAAAGGACAGGACCTCGCGCAGGATCTCGTCGCGGGCGCGAGAAGCACCGAACAACCGGGAAACGGGCTGCGACGGCTCCTCCAGCAAGCTCTCCCGCAGCAGTGGGCTGACCAGGTCATGGCGACCGGCCGCCAGCCGGACCACGTCGGGCATCCCGGCGGCCGTCCGCAATTCGACGAACACCTCGGCGGCCCGGTCGACGCCGGGCGGGCGGGTGTTGGACACCTCGACGCCCCGAGCCGCCAGCGCCTCCGCAGCGCCCCGGACCACCTCGACGACGTCGGATCGCACGGGGACGGTCCCCTCCCCCGCGAACCAGGCGCAACGCAGTCCCGAGATCTCCACGTCCTGGCCGCCCGGCGCCACCGGCACCGTGTTCGGGTCCACCCCGTCCGGTCCGCGCAGCAGTTCCAGCAGGACTGCGTGGTCGGCGGCGCTCCTGGCCAGCCAACCGATCGTGCCCAGCCGGTGGAGCACGGAGAACGACGGCGGGGCCGGGAATCCGCCGCCGGGCACGAACGGCAGCATCCCCGTCTGCGGGATCAGCCCGGCGGTCGGGCGCATGCTCGTCAGTCCCGTGCAGTGCGCCGGCCACCGGATCGAGCCGCCGAAATCGGTGCCGAGCCCGAACGCCGCCATGCCCGCCGCCACCGCCGCGGAATCCCCGCCGCTCGACCCGCCCGAGGTCAGACGCGCGTCCCACGGGTTCCAGGTGTCCCCGAACAGCGGGTTCGAGCTGTGCGTGGCGACCGCGAACTCCGAGCAGTTGGTCTTGCCCACCGGGATCGCCCCGGCCGCCAGCAACCTGTCGACCGCGGTCGCCGAGGCGGTGGGGACGTGGTCGGCCAGCAGCGGACTTCCGGCGGTCGCGGGCAGTCCGGCGAGCGCGAGGGTGTCCTTGACGGTGAACGGCACCCCGTGCAGCGGGCCGCGGAAGTTACCGCTCGCCGCCTCCTCGTCGGCACGAGCAGCGTCCTGCTCGACCTGCGGATTCGTGGCCACGACCGCGTTGAGCACCGGCCCGCGATCGCGCACCCGCGCCGAGCAGACGTCCACCACCTCGGCGGCGGAGACCTCACCACCGCGAATCGCTGCCGCGATCTCCGTCGCCGACGCCGCAGCGATGTCCATCGTCGTGTCCGTGTTCTCCACCGGTTCTCCCGCTGTCCTGCTCTGAGACTTACTTGCCGGCATTCGTCATCGAGATCTTCGAGGTCTCCTTCGCCAGGGCCACGCACACCACCATGAGCACCAGCGTCGCCGAGAGGTATCCCGCCACGGAGAAACCGGTCTGGGTCAGCACGATGAGCTCCATCGCGATCAGCGGCGCGAACCCACCGCCGAACACGCCGGCCATCTGGAAACCGACAGCGGCCCCGGTGAAGCGCACGTTGGTCGCGAAGAGCTCCGGGATGAACGAGGCGATGGGCGCGTACATCGCGGCGACGACCGCCAGGCCGATGCCGGGCGCGATGAGGACGAGGAACGTGCTGCCCGAGTCGATCATCGCGAAGAACGCGAAGCTGTACGCGATCCCGGCGAGCGCTCCGCCGATCATCACGGGGCGGCGTCCGAGCTTGTCGCACAGGTGCCCGAAGCACGGGATCGCGATCGACTGGGCCACCGCCGACAGGGTGGACGCTGCCAGCGCCAGCGACGGATCCATGCCCAGGTGCTCGGGACCGTAGACGAGGATGAACATGGCGAAGATGTAGAAGGCGATGTCGCTGCCGATGCGGGCACCGACGGCGAGCGCGAGTTCCTTCTTGTAGTGCTTGAAGACGTGGATCAGCGGGGCCCTCACCTCGGCCTCCCGCTGTTCCTTCTCCTTTTCCTCGGCCGCGGCGAAAACGGGGGATTCGCCCACCTTCATGCGGATGTAGAAACCGATCGCCACGAGCGCGAAGCTGATCAGGAACGGAATCCGCCATCCCCACGCCATGAATTGCTCGTCGGTGGTCAGGGCGCTCGTGAGCGAGAAGATCCCGGTGGCCAGCAGGAGTCCGACGGGGGCGGCGACCTGGACGAGGCTGCCGAGCAGTCCGCGCCGCCCCTTGCCGTCGGATTCGGTCACCATCAGCGCGGCTCCGCCCCACTCGCCGCCGATTCCGAGGCCTTGGACGAAGCGCAGGATCACGAGCATGATCGGGGCGAGCAGCCCGACGCTGCCGTAGACCGGCAGGACACCGACCAGGGCGCTGGCCAGGCCCATGATCAGCAGGGTCGCGATGAGCACGTTCTTGCGCCCGATCCGGTCGCCGAAGTGCCCGAACAGCGCCGCGCCCAACGGCCGGACGACGTAGCCGACGGCGTAGGTGGCGAGCGCCAGGAGCAAACCGGCCGTGGCGTCCCCCGCCGGGAAGAACAGGACCGGGAACACGATCGACGCGGCCGTGCCGTAGACGAAGAAATCGTAGTACTCGAGCGTGGTGCCGACGAAGCTCGCCAGGACGACCCGTTTGACGGACCGCTGATCGGTCCCGTTCGCAATGTTCTTCGATGCGCTGTTCGCCGCAGCGACAACGCCGCCGCCCGGATCGCCCTGTTTGATATCGGTCATCGGTTTCTCCTCGTTGAGCGCCATCCGGGCGATTCGCGATGATGCGATTCGGATGGTGATGACTTCTCGCCCCGCGTGCATTTCTCGGCGGAAGTGGGAAAGCGCGGTGAATCCCGCACGATTCGTGCGTTCCGGTCCGCTGCGCACTCCGCGGAATCGAACGTGGCGCCGGGTCGTCCGCGCCGATCGTCGTTCTGGGATCCCGGATCTGGATCCCAGAACCATTCTTGGATGGGGCAAATCACGGCTCAAGGGCTCGCTGGGCTGAAATTCCATCCCGGTTCCGGCATCGCCCGAGATCAGGACCGGTCCAGGACATGACAGGACCCCGGTTCGCGGAACGCGCGCCCGCGAACCGGGGTCCGCTCACGTTCAGCTCAGCAGCGATCCCCAGCGCGGGTCGAGCAGCGGAGCACCCGCGAGCACCAGGCTGTGCCAGAGGGTCACCGCCACGGAGTCGAGGACCGGAATGCCGAATTCGGCTTCCAGCGGTGCGACGACCGGCGCACCGTAGAGGTTGGTGCACAGGTACACGAGGGCATCGGGCTTCTCCCGCAACAACTTCCGGGACGGTTCGAGGAGCTCGTCGGGAGCGACACCGGCGAAGGCCTCGTTGTCCGACAGCGACCAGCCGACGCTCGAGGTGACCTCGATCCCGTGAGCGTCGTAGACAGCGGCGACCGAATCGTTGACGTCGTCGGTGTACGGCGTGAGCAGAGCGATCCTGCCGAGGTCGTGCCGGCGCAGGAGTTCGAGCAGCGCGAGACTGCTGGTGGTCGCCCGGATTCCCGTCGCGTCGGTGATCGCCGCGGTGATCTCCCGGTCGTGCTCGATCCCGAGCCAGGACCCGCTGGTGCCGTTCCACGCGATCGCGTCGACCTTCGCGGTGGCCAGCAGCTCCCCCGCGCCGCGCATGGCCGACACGTCGAACTGCCGGTCGGAGTCCTGGTCGAGACCGATGCGCGTGACCTCGGTCCGCGCGGAGTGGACGGTGACGTCGGTGCGGTCGCCGAGGATCCGGTAGGTCTGCGGTTCGAGGCAGGTGTTCGAGGAGGGAACGATCATCCCGAGCCTGAACGGGCGTTGCGCGGTCATCCGGCCACCTCCACCGGGTCGCGGCCCGGGATCGTGCTGAACGGTCGTTGCTGGAGGAATCTCCCCACCGGCCCGGGGTCGTGGACGCCATCGGAGTCGACGACCACGCGTCCCGCCGCGATGACGGTCTGCGGCCAGCCGCGCAGCGCCATCCCTTCGAACGGGGAGAAGTCGGTTCCCATGTGCAGGGCGGATCCGTCGACGGCCGCCTGGTGGCCCGGGTCGATGACCACGAGATCGGCGTCGCGACCGGCTTCCACGGCTCCCTTGCCTTCGAGCCCGTTGAGCCTGGCAGGTTCCGCGGCGAACACCGACACGAAGTTCTCGAGGCCGGTGAGGTCCTCGGCCACCATGTGCGTGAAGCTCACGGGGAGGCGCGTTTCCACGCCGGGAAGCCCGTGCGGCATGAAGCGGATGTCGTCGGCGCGCGCACGCTTCTGGCCGAGGTCGTAGGCCGAATGGTCGGACGACATCGCGTCGACGTCGCCGGCGAGCAGGCGGGACCGCAGGGCTTCCATCGTCTTGCGATCGCGCATCGGCGGGCAGCAGGCGTAGAACTCGGGCAGCGGCCCGTCGTAGACCTCCGAGTTCAGCGCGATGTAGTGCGGGCAGGTCTCGGAGTACACCGGCAATCCGCGTCCTCGGGCCTCGGTGACGAGGTCCACCGCTCCGGGGGTCGACTGGTGGACGAAGTAGACCGGCGCCCCGGTGTACTCCGCCAGCGCGATCACTTCCCGGACGCTGGCCTCCTCCGCCAGTTCCGGTCGCGTCACGCCCAGCTGGCGGATGTCGATGCGCCCGGTCGCGGCCTGGCGGTCCGTGCTCGCGACGATGATCTCGTCGTGCTCGGCGTGGACGTAGCTCAGGCCGTCGATCCGGGTCATCTCCTCGAAGACCTTGAGGATCGTGTCCCGCGTGGCCATCGTGGTCCCGCGGTTGGTGGTGTAGAGCTTCACCGACCGGATTCCCCGTTCGGCCAGGCTCCGGAGCTGCGCGGGAACGCTGTCGTCCCAGTCGATCACCGAAGCGTGCAGACCGACGTCGCAGCGGGCCTCGGCGATCATCGCGATCTTCGCCTCGGCAGCCGCCAGCGGGGACTCCTCCGGGCCCGCCGGGATCCCGAAGTCCATCACGGTCGTCGTTCCGCCTGCGAGCGCCGCGAGGGTCGTGGTCGCGTAGTCGTCCGTGGTCCGCCAACCCCCGGTGACCTGGGCGATGTGGCAGTGCCCGTCGACCCCGCCGGGGATGACGATGCGGCCGCTGGCATCGATCACGCGATCGGCGTCCGGTACCGGCGCCGAGGCGTCGAGGACGTCGGCGATGACGCCGTCCGCCACGAGGACGTGCCCGGACCTGCGTCCGCTCGCATTGGCGATGGTCGCGTTGGCAACGACCAATGTGGACTTCCGCGGGGCGCTCATGCTTGTTCCTCCACAACGGCGGGGTCGGCGGACGGCGAGCGCAGTCGTTGTCGCTCATCGAGCAGCTCGTCGAGCTCCGGGGACAGCCCGGACCGCGGTTTGGCCGGCGGGGCGGAGAACGAACCGGCCCGGTGGGCACCGGTGTTCATGGCGACCAGCGACTGCGCGAAGTTCACCCCGGCGGCGATGCCGTCGACCACCGGCACCGGGATCTCGTCGACGACCTCGCGAGCCAGCCCGGCCAGCGGCGCACCGGCGAGGATGATGACGTCGGCCCCGTCGTGGCGGACGGCGCGGTTGGCCAGTTCGACCAGCTGGGTCCGGAAGTCGTCCTGCACGGTGCCGATCGCCTCGAGCGGGTCCTGCAGGCTCCGGATCGAGGCCAATCGCGGCAGATATCCGTGCAGGTCCACGCATTCCCGGTACCAGGCGGTGATCCGCCCGGAGATGGCGATGATCGAGAACCGCTTGCCCAGCAGCGAAGCAGCCGCCAGCGCGGCCTCGGTGATGCCGACGACGGGGACGTCGACGAGTTCTTTCAACGCAGGCAGCCCGGGGTCTCCGAACGCGGCCACGACGACCGCATCAGCTCCGCGGTGCTCGCTGATGGCTTGTGCGACCGCCGGTGCGGCGATGAGCGACTCCAAGCGCGTCTCGATGTACTGCATCCCGGCGCGGGCCGTGACCACGGTCAGCTCGGTCCCCGGGTGGAGGTTCCGGCGCGATTCGGCTTCGATGAGTTCGCTGACGTCCGTGGAGATGTTCGGGTTGATGACCAGAAGTTTCACTGGTTCCCTCCAGTCACTTCCGCGTGAAGGTCGGGGAATTGGGCGCGGTACTTCGCGATGTGCTCGGCGGATTGGCGGGCCGCGACGTCGGGGTCGCCGGTGGCGATGGCCGCCAGCAGCCGCCGGTGCTCGTCGATGAGCTCCTCGAGGTCCTCGGCGTGCCGGAACAACCAGTGCAACCGGCCGATGAGCGGTTCGAGCGCGCTCCGCAGGAGATCGTTGTCGGCGATTTCGGTGACCTTGTCGTGGAAATCGTTGTTGATCTTCTGAGCGGTCCGGTAGCGCCCGGCGGCCAACTGGCTGGACGCGGCTTCGAGCAGCTCGCCGAGCTCGGCGAAGTCCTCCCGGCTCCCCCGCTCCGCGGCCAACCGGCAAGCCAGGACTTCAAGCGCAGCACGCAGGTCGAAGAGGTCCCGGACTTCCTTCTCGCTCAACCCGGCCACGACGACGCCCCGACCGTCCTTCTCGACGACCAACCCGTCCTGCCGAAGCATCCGAAGAGCTTCCCGGACGGGAAGCCGGGAAACGGTGAACTCCTCGGCAAGAGCCCGTTCGACCAACCGAGTCCCAGGAACGTAGTAACCCTCGAAGATCCGCTGCCGAAGGGTCTCGTGCACCTGCTCCCGCAGGGGCTGCGACTTACCGCCCGACGCCCCCTCCACCATCACGCGCCCTCCAAGCCCGCCGCAAAGCCGCGGGATCCCACCCTGGGATCCCGACCAAACCTAGAAGTGACCCCAGTCACCGAACAACCCCAACATGGGCTCAAATTCCAGCCCACAAACCCAATACGGTGCCGGTAGCGGAACCTCAGCACCCGCCTGGACTCCAGATACCCGACTTCATGCACGCCAGATCGAACCCACCGCGAGAAGCCCGATAAAGGTGACCACCGCACCGTGGGGGCCCGCGGGGGCTCGGCCCCCGCGACAGATACGCGAAACGCAAAAAGGCTCGCGCTCTCAGCGAGCACGAGCCTCCCATTGCGTGGAGCTGAGGGGAATCGAACCCCTGACCTTCTCGATGCGAACGAGACGCGCTACCAACTGCGCTACAGCCCCTTGCCTCGAGGACTTGCCTCTCGGCTTTGTTGTGATTAGTACTCTAGCAAGCCCGAAATCGGCTTCCGCAGCACCCCCCTGTTAAGGCGGGTGGGTCACTCGCCGGCTGCGCGGCGGTAGGGCTCCCAGGTGCGTTCGTCCAGCTCATCGAACATGGGGTCTTCGTCGTCGATCTCGACTCGGACGGCGCGGGCGGCTGGGCGGGTTTCGCGGCGCTCGGCCACGTCGTCCTCCGCGTCTTCCTCGTACTCGTCGTCGTGGAGGTCTTCGTCGTAGTCGTCGTCGTACTCGAGCTCGTCGTGCTCGCCGTTCATCCGGGCGAGGCGACGGGCGCGGACGTCCTCTTCGATGCGGACCTGGCGGCGCAGGTAGGTCAGGTAGCCGACGATCGACAGGTCGACGATGCCGTGCAGCCACCACACGACAGGCCAGAACATGGCCGCCACCAGTGCGGTGGCGATCGCGGCCGCCAGCATGGCGAGGACGATGCGCTGGCGCCGGGCGTACTTGGCGCGCGCCGCGAGCGCGGC
>NZ_JBEOVY010000182.1:0-15164 GCF_040295745.1 Saccharopolyspora sp. NPDC002686 | reverse complement strand
AGCGAGTTCTGGGCCGACAAGCAGGGCGCGCTGTCCCCGTTCGGCGACACCACCTTCCCGCTCTCGCAGGAGACCGTGCCGTACCACCACCCGGTGCGCGGCCAGCTCGAAGCCGTCCACGTCGAAGATCTGCGAGCCGATGTGGCTGTGCAGCCCGGCCAGCACCAGCGAACCGGACTTCAGCACCCGGTGCACCGCCTCCGCGGCCTGGCCGCCGGCCAGCGAGAACCCGAACTTCTGGTCCTCGTGCGCGGTCGCGATGAACTCGTGGGTGTGGGCCTCCACGCCGACGGTGACGCGCACCAGCACGTGCTGCTGGACGTCGCGCTCGGCGGCGATGTGCGCCAGCCGGGCGATCTCGTGGAACGAGTCCAGCACCACCGATCCGACCCCGGCCTCCACCGCGGTGGTCAGCTCGGCGACGGACTTGTTGTTGCCGTGGAACGTGATCCGCTCGGCCGGGAACCCGGCGCGCAGCGCCACGGCGAGCTCGCCGCCGCTGCACACGTCCAGGCTCAGGCCCTCCTCGGCCACCCAGCGCGCGACCTCGGTGCACAGGAACGCCTTCGAGGCGTAGTGCACCGAGGTCGGGTCGCCGAAGGCCTCGGCGTAGTCGCGGCAGCGGGACCGGAAGTCGTCCTCGTCCAGCACGAACAGCGGGGTGCCGAAGCGCTCCGCCAGTTCTCGGACGTCGATGCCGGCGACCCGGAGGGCACCGTCGGTGCCGCGCTCGCTGTTGCGGGGCCAGACCTGCGGGTGCAGGTGGTCGACGTCTTCCGCGGTGGCCGGAACCGGTCCCGCGGTGTTGCCGGGCAGCACGACATCGGCGTGCCGGGGCCCGGCGGGATGGGCGCGCATCTAGAACTCCTTCGCGCAGCCTGCCGCTGGACAGGCGAATCGTCGCGGCACCTGGTGCCGCGTTGTCACATCTGCTCGGGTGCGCTGACGCCCAGCAGCCCCAAGCCGTTGGCGATGACCTGGCGGGTCGCCTCGCACAGCTGCAGCCGGGCGATGGTCAGCGCGCTGGCCTCGTCGTCCCCGGGCTGCAGCACGCGGCAAGCGTCGTAGAACTTGTGGTACGCGCTGGCCACGTCCTCCAGGTAGCGGGCCACCCGGTGCGGTTCGCGCAGCTGGGCGGCCGAGTTCACCACGCGCGGGAACTCGCCGAGGGTGCGGATCAGGTCGCCCTCGCGTTCGTGGGTGAGCAGCGACAGGTCGGCATTGTCCACGGTGCCGCGCTCGATTCCCAGCGAGACCGCGTTGCGCTGCAACGACGACAGGCGGGCGTGCGCGTACTGCACGTAGAACACCGGGTTCTCGTTGGTGCGCTTGCTGATCAGGTCCAGGTCGATGTCGACCGCGGAGTCCGCCGAGGACCGGATCAGCGAGTAGCGGGCGGCGTCCACGCCGACCGCCTCGACCAGGTCCTCCAGGGTGACGACGGTGCCCGCGCGCTTGCTCATCCGCACCGGTTTGCCGTCGCGCACCAGGTTCACCATCTGCCCGATCAGCACCTCGACCACCGACGGGTCGTCGCCCAGCGCCGCGGCCGCGGCCTTGAGCCGGGCGATGTAGCCGTGGTGGTCGGCGCCCAGCATGTAGATGCACAGCTCGAAGCCGCGGTTGCGCTTGTCCAGCAGGTAGGCGACGTCACCGGCGATGTAGGCGGGGGCGCCGTCGCTCTTGATGACGACGCGGTCCTTGTCGTCGCCGAACTCGGTGGAGCGCAGCCACCAGGCGCCGTCGGCGAAGTACACGTGACCGGACTTCTTCAGCGCCTCCAGGGACTCGGCCACGGCACCGGAGGTGTGCAGCGAGTCCTCGTGGAAGTACACGTCGAAGTCGGTGCCGAAGTCGTGCAGGCTCTGCTTGATCTCGTCGAACATCAGCCCGACGCCGATCCGGCGGAACGTCTCGTGCCGTTCCTCCTCGGGCTGCTCCATCACCCCGGGCTCGGCCTTGATCACCGCACCGGCGATGTCGCCGATGTAGTCGCCGCCGTAGCCGTCCTCCGGGGCGGGCTCGCCCTTGGCCGCGGCGATCAGCGACCGCACGAACCGGTCGATCTGCGCGCCGGCGTCGTTGAAGTAGTACTCGCGGGTCACCGCGGCGCCCTGCGCGCTCAGCACGCGGCCGAGCGCGTCGCCGACCGCGGCCCAGCGGGTGCCGCCCAGGTGGATCGGGCCGGTCGGGTTGGCCGAGACGAACTCCAGGTTCACCTTCAGGCCGTCGTAGCGGTCGCCGTTGCCGTACTCGGCGGCGCGGGTGATGACCTCGCGCACGATCTGGCCCTGCGCGTCCGCGGCCAGCCGCAGGTTCAGGAAGCCGGGGCCGGCGACGTCGACCGAGTCGATGCCGTCCTTGCCGGTCAGCGCCTCGGCCAGCCAGGTCGCCAGGTCGCGCGGGTTCACGCCGGCCTTCTTGGCCACCTGCATCGCGAGGTTGGTCGCGTAGTCGCCGTGCTCCGGGTTGCGGGGGCGCTCGACGGTCACCACCTCGGGCAGGACGGAGGTGTCCAGCTGCTTGTCGGAAAGCACCTCGACGGCGGTGTTGCGGACCAGTTCTGCGAGCACGGCGGGAGTCACCTTATGGAGTCTAAGGAAGAGTCCGCGCTGCTCAGCCAACGGGTTGGCCAGTTCCCAGCAGGCAAGACCACGGGGAGTGATCGACCGGTCACAGCAGTGTGAGAACGTGTGGTGGCGAGCATTGGCCGAGAGGGCTCTCGCGGCGTCGGCAATCTCTACACTGGCGGGCCGGATCCCCCGGTGGTTCTTGGTGAGACGAGGTTTTCGAACAGCATGGCGAACAAGAAGAGCAAAGCGGTGCGCAACACCGTGGTGCACCAGCGGCAAATCCCCTGGATGCTGATCTCGGGCGTGACGGCCGTGGCGGTGTTCGCAGCCGTGGTCTTCGGCTTCACGTTCATGAGGTACTCCGAAACCTCGGACATCCGGGAAGCCCAGGCCCAGGCCGAGAAGGCCGCCGAGCCGTTCAAGCCGTCGCCGGAGAACCCCGACCCGTCCAAGAAGATCCCCGGGGTCAAGACCGTCGAGTACCAGGGCCAGCTGCACATCACCCCGACGCAGCGGGTGGCCTACGACCAGTCCCCGCCGTTCGGCGGCCCGCACGACGGCATCTGGGCCGACTGCACCGGCGTGGTCTACCCGGAGGCCGTGCGCACCGAGAACATGGTCCACTCGCTGGAGCACGGCGCGGTGTGGATCGCCTACAACCCGGACAAGGTCGACGAGGCCGGCATCGAGCGCCTCAAGGCCCGCGCCGACGGCAAGCCCTACACGATGATGTCGCCGTACCCGGGCCTGGACAGCCCGATCTCGCTGCAGTCCTGGGGCCACCAGCTCAAGGTCGACAACGCCGAGGACCCGCGCATCGACCAGTTCATCACCGCGCTGCGGCTGAACAACAACGGCGTCTACCCGGAGATCGGCGGCTCCTGCCAGGCCTACCCGGGTGCGTTCGACACCAACAACCCGCCGAAGTTCGACGCGACCCCGCCCGGCCCGGACGCGGTCACCATGGACGGCAAGGGCGCGAACGCGGCGGCCGGCGAAATGGGTCAGGGGCAGTAAGCCGTGCGCACCGAACGTCCACTGGCCGCGCGGATCTTCGTGGCCGTCGCAGCAGCCCTGGCGCTGCTGCTGCTCGGGGCGGCGCTCGGACTGCTGATCCGGGTGCCGTCCCTCGACCGCGCTGAACCCGAGCCGACCCCGGTCGACATCGGGTTCGCGCAGGACATGAGCGTGCACCACCAGCAAGCGGTGACCATGGCCACGCTGGCCCGCGAGCGCGCCTCGGACGTCGCGGTGCGGCAGCTGGCCTTCGACATCGAGACCAACCAGCGCGACCAGATCGGCCGGATGCAGGGTTGGTTGAGCCTGTGGCACCAGTCCTCGCAGGCCGTCGGCCCGCTGATGGAGTGGATGAAGTCCGAGGGCCACGACCACGGCGGGATGGCCATGTCCACCGGCGGTGGCGGGCTGATGCCGGGCATGGCCAGCAGCGCGGAGATGGCGCACCTGCAGGACCTGCGCGGCCCGGAGTTCGACGTCTACTTCCTGCAGCTGATGCTGCGCCACCACGAGGGCGGCGCCCCGATGGCCGACTACGGCGCGCGCCACGCGGCCGTTCCGGCGGTGCGCGAGCTGGCGAAGAACATGCTCGGTTCGCAGGCCAGCGAGAGCCAGCTGATGCGCACCATGCTCCAGGAGCGCGGCGCTCGGCCGATCTAGTCGGCGCGGCTCACCAGGTCAGCGCCTGGCAGCGCTTGGCGCACTCGGCGGGCTCGACCTGGAGGGTCGCGTGGTCGATGCGGTAGCGCTCGGACAGCAGGCGCTGCGCCGCGACCAGCACCCCGCCGTGGTCCGCGTCGGAACCGGTGGTCAGGTGCGCCGAGGCGACCTCCATTCCGGAGGTGAGGGTCCACACGTGCAGGTCGTGGACCTCGGTGACCGATGGCAGCGCGGTCAGGTCCGCGCGCAGCTCGCCGACGTCGACGCCTTCCGGGGCCTGCTGGACGAGGATCCGCAGCGCCTGGCGGGCGAGCTTCCAGGTCCGCGGCAGCACGAACAGGCCGACCGCGACGGCGACGATCGGGTCCGCCAGGTACCAGCCGAACAGCCAGGTGAGCAGACCGCCGATCAGCACCCCGACCGAACCGATGGTGTCGGCGAGGACTTCCAGGTAGGCGCCGCGCACGTTCAGGCTCTCGTTGGCGCCCTGGCGCAGCAGCGCGAACACCACGAGGTTGGCGCCCAGCCCGGCCGCCGCGGTCAGCATCATCGGCAGCCCGGCGACTTCCGGCGGGTCCTGGAGCCGGGAGATCGACTCGTAGAGGATGTAGGCGGCCACGCCGAACAGCAGGACGGCGTTGGCGAGCGCGGCCAGGACTTCCATGCGGTAGAGCCCGAAGGTCCGCTTGTCCCCCACCGGCCGCCGCGCCGCGGTGATCGCGGCGAGCGCCATGCCCACGCCGAGCACGTCGGTGAGCATGTGCCCGGCGTCGGAGAGCAGCGCCAGCGAGGACGTCATGAACCCGACGACGGCTTCGAGCACGAGGAACGCGAGCAGGATCGCGAACGACATGCCGAGCCGCCGCACGTAGCGCCCCGAGGCGCTGACCGCGTCGGCTGCGGACCCGTGCCCGTGGCCCTGACCCATCTGCCCTCCTACGTCCACCTGACCTCAATACATAGTGAAGTATGCATGAATAGGCGGGCGGAGGCGATAGGGCCCGGCATCTGAGATGCCGCAATCCGACGCACCCCCCGCGAAACCGTTGCGGCGAGTGCGATAGGCTAACGATCGTCCGCAGCGACAAGCCCTCGTAGCTCAGCGGATAGAGCACTGCCCTCCGGAGGCAGGTGTCGCAGGTTCGAGTCCTGCCGAGGGCGCATAGCGAGACCAGCCAGATCCGCCCCTGAGCAGCAGAGATGCCGCCAGGGGCGGATCTGTTTGTACGTCACTGTCTGCCAGCGGCAGGCATGATCTGCCGTGGTTCACGGACAATGCGCGGACAAGGCCCCGCGGCAGGGCCTCAGCCTTTCCAGCCGAAGAAGTCGTCGACCCGCTGTCGGGCGATCACGTCTTGCCCGTGCAGGCATGCGGCGTAGACCTCCAGCAGTACGGCCACGGACTGCCCAGCCCACCGGGCGACGGTGGCGGGGTCGACGCCCGCCGTGAGCCACGAGCTCACCGCGGCGTGCCGGAGGGAGTACGGGCGCCGGCAGAGCCGCGTTGCTGCGACCTCCTTGGTGAAGGTGGCCGTACGTGCGGCTCGCCAGACCCGCATGTAGGTCATCTTCGGGACGTCCTCCCCCTTCTCTCCGGTGAACACCAACCCGTTCTCGCCAGGCTCGTACGTGGCGAGGTGGCGACGCAGCAGTGCGGTGAGCTCCGGTGGGCACGGCACCGGTCGGCCTTCGTCGCGGGCTCTGCTCTTGAGGCCTCGGGGTTCGCGAGCCTTGTCGGTCCCAGTCCAGTGCCGTCCGGCGTGGGGGTTTGCTCCGTCGACGAAGATCTCGCCCCACCCCTCCTTCGGGAGATCCAGGTTGTGCTCCTGGAGCGCGACAGCCTCTTCCGGCCGCAGCGCAGCGAAGTACATCGTTCCGAAGAACGCCTCCAGCCGGGGGCCGCTTCGCTGGATCCCGCGGACTTCACGCAGAAGCGTCCGGGCCTGCACCGGGTTTGGGACAGTTCGGGGGTCGATCGTCCGGTTCCCTTTCGGCATTGAGGTCCACTTTTCGTCGCTGAGCGGGTTGGCGTCCAAGATTCCTTCCTTCACCGCGTGGGCCAGGAACCCCGACAAGGCCGAACGGGTCTTGCGCGCCACCGAGGGTGCGTACTTCTCCCCGGATAGCTTTGTCGTGACGGCCTTTTCGAGGGCGTCCAGCACTCGACGTTCTTGCGCTGCGCTCACCGTCAAGCTATTGCGCGAGCACCAGTCGAGAACTTCCTTGACCTCGACCGGAACTTCCTCTGCCCGCTTCGGGGGGTTGAACGCCCATCCGCGAAGTGCGGATCGGATGGCGCGATCGTCGGGCTTCCCCCTGCCAGCTGGGAGGAATACGGGCGTGACCCGGATCAGTGCTTCTGCCAGGGTTTGACGAGTCGTCGCAGCAGCGCCTGGCCACTTCATGTCCACGTACTTGCACGCGAGGTCGAAGAACGGCACGTCACGGGTCTTGCGTCCCATCGATGCTGGGAGTCCGGTCACCGTGTCGAACGGCTCTCCTCTGTTCTGCGCCGACTTCAACTCGGAGCGGAAACCATCGGCCTGCGTAGAGGATTTGAACGACTCGTAGAACTCCTCACCTTCAACACGCCATCGGACTCCGTAGCTGGTCACCTTGCCCTTCGTGTTCTTGCGCGGCTTGATGTTCCACACGCTCACATCGAAGCTGGCTGGCATCAGGCGGCCTCCTTGCAGGTGTCGAGCCACTTTTCGAGGTCGTCACGGCAGACACGGAGCTCGCCGTTCGGCAGCTTCGTGCACAGTGGGGCGGTCCCCTTGACCCGCCACTTGTAGAAGGTGTCCCGGGAGATCCCCAGCTCGTCGCAGAGGGCAGGAATCTTGAGGTATTCACGTCGGCGAGCCATGACTTCCCCCTGAAGTGAGTCGCTTGTGGAGTGTCCGGGGCAGCTTGTCCCGGAGGGTTGGGAGCAGCGGTCCGGAGTAGTTACACGTGGTGACTTCTTGGTGTCGACCACTGAGGCTGGAACAGTGGTGGGGATTCCTGGGCTGGGGATCGGCGTTTTAAACCCGCAAACCCGCAAAACAGGGTTTGAACTGGGGTTTTGGTTGCGGGTTTGATGCGGGTTTGCGGGTTTGGAGCGCTGGTTTTTGCGGGTTTGCGGGTTTGGTGGTGGACGTTGCGGGTTTGGTTCCCACTCCTGTCCCGGCCTCTTTTCCCTGGTGATCTGGGGTGGCTGCTGGGTTTGCGGGTTTGCGGGTTTGGTTTGGGGGGTCATGAGGATGAGGTCGCGCGCTCGACCCAGTAGGCGCGGCTGCTGGTATGGGTGTCGGTGACGCTGCGTAGAACGATGTCGCCGCGCCACCGTCCGATCTGACCGGTGAGCTTGCGGCCCAGCGATTTCGCCGACAGCAACTTGCCGGACTCGGTGGTGGGAAAGCTGCCCTGCCAGGGGTCGATGCCGCTGTCGACTTCAGCGGTGGCGCGGAGGTCTTTGGCGAACATCTGCTTGGTGCCGTGAAGTTGGTGCCAGCGCAGCAGGAATCCGCGCCATTCGGCGGCGTCGTCGTCGAGGTCGCGGGAGGATTCGGCGTTGCCGAGGAATCCGCTGATGCCGTGGTGTTCGAGAAACCCTCCGAGGTACTGGGCCCAGCGGGTGAACTGCCGCATCTGGGGCACCGACGTCGAGGTGGGGGCGCCGGCGGCGGTCCAGTCGAGGATGAGCACCAGCAGGTGCCGCAGCACGATTGCCTGGTTGGCCGGGTCAAGGATCCACGTGTCGAGGTTGGGAATGGTGAAGCCGCTACGGGCTTCGGGGCGCGGGCAGTCGGGGTCGAGGCGGACCCACGCGCTGCGGGAAGCCATGTCGCCACCGACTCGAAGGTTGTTGCCGGTGGCCAGCCACAAACGGTCGTTGGGCAGGGTGACGTCGGAGTTGGTGCCCAACTTGCGGTCGGTCCAGGTCCGTTCGGTGACCAGGCGGGCGAGAGCAGCGGAGTTGATGACCGTGCCCTCTTCGAGGTTGTCGAAGACCACGACCCCGACCTCGTTGGCCAGCACGGTGGTGATGGCCTTGCGCAGTTCTTCCTCGGAATCGGTCCAGGTCAGCACGCGCTGCCCCACCAGAAGCCCGACGCAGCCGGACAGGATGGTTTTGCCGCTGCCGGGCATGGTCGCGTCGATCACGCCGAAGGGCGAGAGGGCGCGGGTGAAGGGGCGGATGATCGGGGTGACGAGCATGGCGATGTAGTTGGCGCGGTCGGCGTTGCTGACCCATGGGAAGTCCCGCAGGAACGTCTCCAGCAGGAACGCCTTCGCCGCTTCCACGTCCTCCCGCGTGGGCTGGTTGGGCACAGGTTCGAGGTCGCTGCGGCCGGCCAGCAGGAACCCGGTGGCCGGGTCGTAGCCGGGCTGCTGCAGCAGCGTGCCGTCCGGGCGCAGGACCGGAGTGGAGATGATCCGGCGCAGCACCGGCAGATCCGGCCACGAGCGGCGTGAGAGCACCGACCCCAGCACCGACAACGACGGAGACTTCTCGACCTCAACGTGGTTGCCCTGCTTGTCCACCTCCGGCTGCACCACGTTGAGATGTTCGGCCAACAGGCTGGCCAGCAGCGACGGACGCAGCTGCACCGCCGACAACGGCAGGGCGACATCGTCGTCACCCGCCGCGGGGTCTCCGGCGCCAGAGACTGCCTCGACCAGCACCGGGGCACCGTCCTGAACGTAGGTGTCAGGCAGCAGCCGGCTGCCTACCGCCGAGGTGAGCACCCGGATCGCATCCGGGTTGGTGGTGATCCGCACCGTGGGCCGTCCGTCATCGCCGACCGGCCAGATCGACGGCCGTGACGCGGGCTGCTGGTGGGCTGCCGTCATGCCGCATCACCACCCCGGACCCGCAGCGTGCGGGGGTTGCGGGCCGCGATCCGGAACGCCGAGGTGATCGTCGCGTCGATCTGCTCGGTGGTCCACGGCTCGTCCGGTCGGGTCAACGGCAGCCGGGACATGGTGTGGTGCAGCATTTCCCGGACGGTGGCGTCGGTGACTGCTCCTCCGGCCACCAGGCGGCCCAGCGCCAGCGCGGCGGTGAACAGCGCCCGGTTTTGCGGGCCTGTACCGGTCGCTTCGAGCCGTTCACGCTCGTTGCGCAGGGCCGCCGACACGTAGCGGGACATCCGCGCAGAGGCGATCTCACGGGGCGCTGAGTTGGCCGCTGCGGGCTTGGGAGTCAGTGCCTGGACCAACCAGCCAGGCAGATCCACCGGATCCGCATCGTCGATCAACTCGTACGCGCCTTCCGCGGTGATCGATCCGGGCGCGACGACGTAGCCACCACCGGCACGGGTGTCGATCAGCGGACCGAGCCCGCCATTCTCGCCGGTGGTGTTGCGCAACCGCACACCCTCGGGAGCGCGGAAGTAGAAGTGCATGCCGCCACTGGGTGTGGCTACGGTCCAGGTCGTCGGCATGCTGGCCCCGGCGCGTTCGGCCAGCACCTCCAGGACATCTCGCCCGCTGGTCACTCCCGTGCTGTTCCAGCCTTCAGGCCAGGTCCATCCAGGCTTGGGCCGGTCGCAATCCACCACCAACAATCCGGACGGACCAGTCGCGATCGCGACGTTGAACGCCGCGTACGACCAGCATCCTTCGACCTTGGTGGGATCGCTGGTGGCGCGCTGCTCCCACCCCTGGTGCTCATCGGCGCAGATCCCGGTGCCGGGGCAGGCTTTCCGGCCGTGCAGGGCCGGATTGCGCTTGGTGCCCGGCCGCAGCGGGAACACCTTCCAGCCCCGATCGACAGCCAGCAGCGCCCAATCACGAAGCTGCCCGACAGCACTGGGCACTTGATGTGTGGTCACGGGAGTTCACCTCTACAAGAAGGGGCCTCGCCCAGTGCCCGGGTTCAGCGCCGGGCGAGGCGTTCGTCGGGTCGGATCAGCGGACTTGGCGTGTCACCAGGTGCAGGTCTTGGTGCCCCGGAACTGGGCGTTGCAGGCGGGGCACAGCCACCGGCGCTCGTCCAGCTGCCGCCAGGATTCGTCGGCGGCGATGGCGGCCAGTGCGCGCCGGTTGGGGCTGCGGTCGGGAATCCCGTACTCGTCGTCGAGCAGGACCGCGGTGCAGCCGCGTCGGGCGCAGCGCAGCTCCCAGAACGGGTCGACCAGGCGGCTGATCGTGATGTCCTCGCACGACCCGGCGCTCAGGTCGAGATCGAAGTCGATGCCGAGCTCGACCGTGAACTGCTCTGCCTCGCCGTAGGTGAAGCAGAAGTAGCTGTCGAAGACCTTGCCCCGCGAGTCGAGCACGTCAACCGACCACGGCGGCGGGATCTGCTGCCAGCTGCTGGCGTGCAGCCGCACGGGCCGGTTCTCCCGGACCGCGTCCCGCACCCAGTCTCCGACGACGCGGAGCACGTCGAGCGCGAGCGGGTCACCGGTGAGGATCTCGGCGGGGTAGGTCCAGTCGACGCTGCCCACGCCCAGCAGTTCGGCGGCCTCCCGGGCGTGCCCGATGCCAGCGCCGTCAACGTTCACCGCCGCGATCCCGGAGTCGAGGTGCAGCAGCACCCACTCGCCGGTGAAGGCCCACCGCGGAGCGACCCAGCCTCCGCAGAAGCGCGGCGCCACGCCCAGCCCGGCAACCGGGGTCGGTTCGACGACCGTGGGCACCTGCTGCCGGGCCGACCGGGGGCCGACGGGCTGGTGGATCACCGTCGGCTGCGGGGCGTCGACGACGGGCTCGGGTGCGGTGATGGTGGTGTGCATGGTGGTTCTCCCTTCCAGGTAGGGGTTCAGCGGTGCCGGCGGATGCTGTCGAGGAATCGGCGTCCGGCCCGTAACCGCAGGCCGGTGCCGTCGCAGGGCGGGCAGTACCGGACGCCCATGAAGGCGCGGAGCTTGCCCTGGCCGTGGCAGGTCCGGCAGTTCTTGTAGGGCCAGCCCAGGCAGATGAGGAGGTAGCCGCCCAACACGAGCGCGGCGGGCAGGACGAGGTCGAACACGGTCACAGCAGGCTCTTTCCAGATCGGTGGGTCCGGGACGCTTGGCGGGTGGTGGCTCAGCGCCACTCGCCCGCGCCGCGGCGGTCGAGCTCGTCGCCAAGCTGCTCGGTGAAGTCGCCCATGAGCTGGCAGTTGTCGACCGCGTGCCGCCAGGCCTGCTCGGTGGGCGGCCAGTAGTTGACGACCGCGCCGTCTTCGCAGATCGCGCTGTACTCGCCGGGGACGTCGGTGCGCTCCACCGTCTCGGCGTCGAACTCGCTGGGGTCCGGGATCGGACGCGGCTGGTCGTAGCCCGCGGTCGACGGGCCCTGCTCCTGCACTGGCGCCGGGGCCGGGGTGTTGTCGGTGTGGTTGCTGACGCTGGCGATCAGGGCGGCGCCGATGGCGACCGCGCCGAAAGTGCGGATCGTGCTCATCAGTGCGTTCACCCCGCCGTCCGGTCGTGGGCCGCCACGCACTTCGGGCAGGTGTCCGAGCGCGTGAAGGCGTTGTAGTTGAGCCAGCACTCCTTCGGCGCCTTCTCCTTGCGCCCGCAGTAGGTGATGACGGACCCGTCCCACATCGATCGCTTCTTCTCGATGCACGGCTTGGCCATGGCGATTCCTCTCCAGTTCGGTTACTGGTTGTGATCAGGAGTTGAAGTGAGTGGGCAAGTGGATCGGGCCGATCGAAGTGGATCCCCACTTCGAGCCCACTGATCTCGACCCACTTGCCGTGACATGCGGAAACGTTCTGGAAGTGGAGAAGTGGATCCGGTGGGTTCAGCGCGCCCACTGAGCCCGTTGGGCGGGCTGAACCGGGGCTCAGTCCGGGTCACTCACTGCCTGCTCGGCACGCGCGGCGTGCACGTCCTGTGACCAGACGAACCAGTAGCCGTCGCGGCGCTTGGCCGCGGCCGGGGTGTCGGCGAGCTGGTCGCGCAGGGTCTTGCCGGTGAGCTTCTTGTAGGGCTGCCAGGACGGGGCCAGCTGTCGCAGGCGGGCCACCAGGTCGGTGTCCTTGACGCGGTCCTCTTCCGGCCCGAAGACCTCGCCGAGGTCGTCGAGCAGGTCCCGCTGTTCCACCGGCGCCTGCCCGATCGAGGTGATGCCGGCGGTCTCGCGCAGCGCCATGGCGCGCTCGACGACCGGGGTGATCTCGTCGACGTTCTTGTCCTTGCGGATGTAGCAGGCACGGATCAGACCAGGGGTTTTGCCGAATCCGGCGGCCATGGCGGTGCCGACGTCCTCACCAGCGACGAGGGTGGTCGCCGAGTAGCCGCGCTTGTGCATGCCGGTGCCCAAGATGCTGTCGTTGCCCTGGTGGTCGTTGATCGCGAACGCCACCCGGTTCGACGCGGTCTTGGAGATGCCGCGCGGCAGGCTCTTGGCGTCGGCGTCCGGGGTGACCCACAGGCACGTGATGCCGGTCTTGCGGGCCTTCTTGGTGACCTTCAGCGCCAGCTCACAGGCCTCGGGGCCGTATTCCTTGTGGGTGAACAGCTCGTGGACCTCGTCGAACACCGCGACGCGGGGCCGCATCCGCGGATCACGCTCGGCGATCGCGCGGGTGTTCTTGGACTCCTCGCCGCCGAGCTCTTCGAGGATCCGGCCGCGCTCGGAGACCTCGGCGACCAGCTCCCGCAGCGCCTCCATCGCCGCTTCGACGTGCTCGTCCTCGTCGCCCTTGACCAGGGTCCGCAGGCGCGGGCGCATCGCGTCGTAGTCGACGTTGTAGGCCATGACGTAGACGTCGATGTCCACCAGCGGATCGAGCATCGCCCCCAGCAACAGGGCGATGACCAGCGACGACTTACCCGA
This sequence comes from Saccharopolyspora sp. NPDC002686, assembly GCF_040295745.1. Lineage (NCBI taxonomy): Bacteria > Bacillati > Actinomycetota > Actinomycetes > Pseudonocardiales > Pseudonocardiaceae > Saccharopolyspora > Saccharopolyspora sp. NPDC002686. Next base: position 2,154 of record NZ_JBEOVY010000182.1, on the reverse strand, counting down.
GCCCATGATCCCGGCGATCAGGTAGTTCGCGGCCATCAACCGGCCGGTCACCAGGTCACCGCGGGCGTCGTAGGCGACCGGAACGCCCTTGAAGTAGTCGGCGGTGCCCTCTTCCAGCAGCGGCCACGGGTCGACCGGCTTGGTCAGCACGCCAGGGTCGGCCACCCACAGGTCCAGGACGCTGGCCTGGTCACGCGGCTCGGTCGGCCACACCTCGATCGGCTTGCGCATCAGGTTGTGCGCCAGCACGTCCTTGCGGGCGGCGATCTCGGTCACCGGCACCTGCTGGGGCAGCAGCAGCTGGGCGTGCCAGCCCTTGCCGACCCGGTGCGGAGTCACCAGCCACCGCGGGGTCCAGCCCTCCTTGATGGCCTTGTTCAGCGGCGCGTAGCCGAGGTTGCGCAGCGCGGAGAGGATCGCGCCCTCATCGGGCACCATCTCGCCGTCCACCGGCTCCGGGGCCTGGAACTTCGACGCCCAGCCGGGCAGCGCCTGCGCCTCACGACCCGTCTTGTGCAGGGCATACGCACCACCGAGCAGTCCGGCACCGGCCGCCCACGGCAGCAGCGTCCAGAACCACGACCACAGCCCGGTGGCCACCTCGGCGACACCGGTCGCGCCGCTGGTCACCGCCGCCCAGTAGCCGTTGGTCCAGGTGTTTTCCCAGTTCGCTCCCCCAGCGTTGGCCTGGGAGAACAGCTCCCCGATCTCGGCGGCACCGGCATAGGTAGCGGCGCCGATCGTGGCGACCAGGAACAACCCGGTTAGCACCCCGAGGGTGCAGCCGGTGGCCTTCGCCGCCTTGCCGGTGATCTCGAACATCATCTTGACCCGGTTCCAGCGGGCATCGGCAGAGGCACGTTTCTGCTGCTCAAGCTCGGCGACGGTGCCGTAGTCCCCGGCTGCACGGGCCTGGCGGATCGCCACGGTGATGTCGTGGTGCATCAGCCGCGCCGCGGCCCGGCTGGTGACCACGTGCATGCCACCCAGCGTGTAGAGACCGCTGGTCAGCGCCTTGCGGCCAGCGGGCCGGATCGCCTTGGTCATGGTCTTGGCGGGCCCGGCCAGGGCTGCCGGAACGAGTGCGCCGCGCTCCCGCTTGGCCGGCAGGGTGTCCGGCCGCACCGCAATCTCCGCCCCCGGCGCCCCACCCTCGACCTCACCACCGGTGGGGTTGGTGTCGACGTCGTCGGGGTCGATGCGTTCGGCGACCGCGCGCACCGTGTCGTCGGTCTGGTCGTCGCGGCGAGGAAACCGGATCACCTCGCCGAGGCCTTCCTCGGGCTGGCTGCTGGGCATCATGTCGATTCACCTCTTGGCGGTGCCGTAGGGCGGGAAAAGGGATGGGTCGGCCCCGCCCCTGTCGCTCAAGCGCGGCGGGGCCGTGTACGGATCTCGGGTGGGTTAGGCGGCGACCGGGGTGCCGGTGTCGCCGGGCCAGTCGTCGCGGAGCTGGCGGGCGGTGCGGGCCGCGCAGCGCAGGGTCTTGCGGATCGACTCCGCAGAGGTCGGGTCGACGTCCCCGGCCTCGACCGCCGCGCACAGTTCGTCGCGCAGCTGCTGCATCGTCCGCCGCGCGGGATCGGTGATCGAGCCCCGACCGGCCCTCGACTCTTGCAGGTCAACGACCGTGTCGGGGGTGGTCGAGTCGACCGGGAGTCGACCCTCGACCGGCCCGGTCTCGACCGGCTCAGCGAGCAGCGCGCGCAGCTCTGCGTCCAGGCCATCGAGCTCGGTCGCGGGGCCATCAATGCCAGCGCCCGGCAGGGAGGTCGAGTCGAGTCGCGTGCGCCGTCCGGTCCAGCCGCGGCGCAGGGTCACCACCCCGGGTGCGTGCAGCAGCTGCACGGTGCCATCAGAGGCGAGCTGCCCGACCGCGCGGCGCACCGCCGCCCGCTCCATCCGGGTCACCCGCCGGGCCTCGATCCGCTTCGTGCGTGCCGCGCGGCGTTCGGCGCGGCTGCGCCGGACGCGGGTCGGTGCGGCGGTGATCAGCTGGTGGGCCACTACCCCGCCGACCGACACCAGCGCCATCACCACGCCATCGGCCGGGCCACCGTCGCGCATGGTCAGGCCGTGGGTGAAGTTCAGTACCGCCGCGACCGCGGCGAAGGTCCACACCCCGACCTGCAGCCAGCCGACCGGCTTGCCGTC
>NZ_JBEOVY010000181.1:0-15300 GCF_040295745.1 Saccharopolyspora sp. NPDC002686 | reverse complement strand
ACCAGTCGCCGAAGCTCGGCGTCGGACAGCTCGCTCAGCGCGGCTTCACCACCCACGATCGCGTCGGCCAATTCCCGCTTGTGCACGAGGAGTTCGCCGATCCGCTCCTCCAACGTCCCCTGCGCCATCAACCGGTGCACCTGCACCGGCTTGTCCTGCCCGATCCGGTGCGCCCGGTCGGCGGCCTGCTCCTCGACGGCCGGATTCCACCAGCGGTCGTAGTGGATGACGTGGTCGGCCCGGGTCAGGTTCAGCCCGGTACCAGCGGCTTTGAGCGAGAGCAGGAACACCGGCACCTCACCGGCCTGGAACCGCTGCACCATCTCGTCGCGCTTGGCCACCGGCGTGCCGCCGTGCAGCAGTTGCGCGGGCACCCCGCGGTCGGCCAGGTGCTTCTCCAGCAACCGCGCCATCTGCACGTACTGCGTGAAGACCAGCACCGCACCGTCTTCGGCGATGATGGTGCCGAGCAGCTCGTCGAGCGCCTGCAACTTCTCCGAGCGAGCGGCCGACGCCGTGCCTTCCTTCAGGTAGTGCGCCGGATGGTTGCACACCTGCTTGAGCCCGACCAGCAGCTTGAGCACCAGACCCCGCCGGGCGATTTCCGTTGTGCTGCCGCGGATTTCGTCCATAGCATCGTCGACGACCCGCTGGTACAGCTCGATCTGCTCGGCGGTGAGGGCGACCAGGTGATCGGTCTCGGTCTTGGGCGGCAGCTCCGGTGCGATGCCCGGATCGCTCTTGCGGCGCCGCAGCAGGAACGGCCGCACCAGCCGGGACAACCGCTGCGCGGTCGCGTTGTCCCGCCCCTCCTCCACCGCTCGACCCCACTCTGCCCGGAACTCACCCATCCGCCCGAGCAGCCCGGGTGAGGTCCAGTCCAAGATCGCCCACAACTCGCTCAGGTCGTTCTCCACCGGCGTACCGGTCAACGCGACCCTGGCGTCCGCGGGGATCTCGCGCAGCGCCTTCGCCGTGCCGCTCGAACGGTTCTTGACGTGCTGAGCCTCGTCGGCGACGACCATTCCCCAGCGGTGCGCGGCCAACGTCGACGCGTCAACGCGCATCGTCCCGTACGTGGTGAGCACGAAACCGCTTGCTGCACCGGCCAAAGACCGCTCCGTCCCGTGGAACCGGCGCACCGGGGTGCCGGGCGCGAACTTCTCGATCTCGCGCGCCCAGTTGCTCAGCAGCGAAGCCGGGCAGACCACCAACGTCGGCCCCGACGCGCGCCGCAGGTGCAGCGAGATCAGCATGATCGTCTTGCCCAGACCCATGTCGTCGGCCAGACATCCGCCGAATCCCAGCGAAGTCATCCGCTCCAACCACCGCAAACCGCGCTGCTGGTAGTCGCGCAAGGTCGCGCTCAGCTCCGACGGCTGCCCGAGCGCCTCCGATCCCCCATCGGGATCGGCGATCCGATCGCCCAGCTCACCGAGCCAACCCGTCCCAACAGCCTCGACGCGCACACCCTCGACCACCGCGCTACCGACCAGCACGCTGCCCAGAGCCGGATAAGCCGGCACCGGCGGCAACGCCCGCTCCCGCGCTTTCCGCGCCAATTCGGGTTCGACCAGCAACCACTGGTCGCGCAGCCGAACCACCGGACGCGACTTGGCCACCAGATCCATCTCGACGTCGGTGAGCGGCGCCCCGCCGAGGGTCAGCTGCCAGGACATCGGCAACGGCGAGGATTCCCGCAGGTAAGCGGCAACATCATCGGGCCGGTCACCGGGCGCGGACACGGCGACCCGCGCATTGAGCTCGCGGGAGAGGTCCGGCGGCCACTCGACGTCGACGCCCATCGCCGCCAACCGCGCCTCGCCACCCCCGAGCAGGTCCACGACGTCCTCGTCGACCAGCTCCAACTCGACCGGCTCAGCTTCGGCCAACAGGCTCTCCAACGGCGACCACGCGCGAGCAGCCCGACGCACCGCGAGCATTGCCTCGAACGTCGCCCGCTCGCCGAAGCCGTGCGCTTCCCCAGCCCACAACGCCTCGGCGTCGATCACCTGCGTCGGATCGGCGAGGTTGCGCAGCCGGACCACAGCGGTGAACGGAGCATCGTCGTAGTCACCGCGCAGCTCCAGCCGCAAGCTCACGCGCAGACCAGCATCAACGCCCACAGCGACCTGCTGCGCCCACTCGCGAAGCTCCTCGTCGGCCGCACAGCCTTCCTGAGCAGCGTAAACCCCAGCAGCGCCCGGAGTCCGAGGCATCACGTCGGCAACCCCGTCGAAGAACGCACGCAGCAGCCCCTCGGCGTCGGGCAACATCAACGGATCAGCGTCCGGATCCACCGGCACCGCCCGCGCACTAGCCGGCATCGCATCGGCCAGCGCACGCAACCGCTCAACGTCGACGACGTCGAACGGCCCCATCCGCCACGCAGCAACACCGCTCTCGTGAACCCCCGGCAACACCCGCCCGCGCGCAACCATGTGCAACGCCAACTTCGCCGCAGCACCCCAAAAAGCCGCAGCCGGATGCACATCCCCATCCAGCGAAACCAACAACGGCAACGCCTCGACCAGCGGAATCCGCCGCACCGGAACGCGCCGAGCAACGACCGCGCCGTCATCCAGCGACGTCACGACCGCATCACCGGACTCCCCGGCCGAGACCTCCACCCCGCCGTCCGGGTCGTGAACGACAAACACCCCCGCCCGCGGAACTCCCCCGACCTCGAACACCACCGCGCACCGACCCAGCCCCACCCGCACCTCCAGATCCGCTATCCCGTACAGCGTACCGTAAACAACACGCCAGGCTTTCCCGTTCCCACGAGTCTTCGTGAGTGGCGATAGTGGCTATTACAACCATCGGCACTCACGAGTCCTGACCAGCGCCGAAAACTGTCGGTTGGCGGTGCGAGACTGCGCTTTCGTGAGCACCCGCAATCCCGTCGTCCTGCAGCAGATCAGCCGCCCCGAGGACGTCGCGCCGGAGTTGGCGCATGCGCTCGTCGACTGCTGGGTGGACGTCACCAACGCCGGTGGAGCAGCCGGATTCCCGTTCCCGCCAGTGGATTCCGACCAGGTCAGACCGGCCGCGGAGCGGATCGTGACGGCACTGGACCCGCAGCTCAGCAGACTGGTCGTGGCAACGGTGGACGACGAGCTGGCGGGCTGGCTCAACGTCCGCCGCGATCCTGATCCGCTGATCGCGCACTGGGGCACGGTCCACCACGTCCAGTCCCACACCAAGTTCCGCGGCCAAGGCATCGGAACAGCCCTGATGACCTTCCTGCGGGAGGTGGCCCGCGACGACATGGGACTGGAACAGCTCCACCTGGTCGCACGAGCAGGCGTCGGCCTGGAGACCTTCTACGGCCGCCTGGGCTGGCAGGAGATCGGCCGCTGGCCCGGCGCCCTCCGCCTGTCCCCCAACGACGACCGCGACGAAATCCTCATGGTCCTGTCCCCGCTTTGAGCCGGACAGGCCGATGGCCGGGCGCGGGGAGGGGAGGCGCGCCCGGCCATCGGGGTGGACTGGTGCAGTGGTCGGGGAGGCAGCCGCACCAGCCCAGCTCAGGGGTGGTCAGAATTCAGATGCGCAGGTGGTGGCGACCCGTGGGCTCGTCATCCGGGTCGCGGTCTGGGAACTGCGGAGGCTCCGGTATCTCCCGATCCCGTTCGGCCTCGACTTGGGCGATGAGGTCCCAGACGTTGTAGGCGCCTTCCCCCGCACCAGCGTGCTGCGCGCGGGTGAGCAGCGGCAGTCGCATCGCGGTGGAGCTGACGAACAGGGCCGCGATCATCGCGTTGATCAGCACGAGTGCGCTCAGGTGAAGCCAGAACATGGTGTTTCCTCCTCGAAGACGAAGGGTGGACGAGCAGGTCAGGTGCGGTCGGCGAGGATCCGCCAGCAGGCCATGCAGGACTTCTCCCGAACCCAATCCACCTCGGTCCGGTCATGAATTTCGGCAGCATCGGCCTCCACGCCGCAGTAGGCAGTGACGACGTCCCCAGCCGGAACTTTCCGCGCCGCGATGGGAAATGCATGACGCCCACCGGTCACCGGACGCCAGATGTAGGTCAGGTACTCCACGAGCTTCCTCCACGCCATGAGCGGAAACTTGAAAGCAAGCTCTCGTGGAATTTCCACACACGCAATCTCCGTGACTCGAAAGGTCCACGACTGCACACGAAAGAGCGACTGCCTGGGACTTTCCATGCCTGCGAAGATCCAAATGGAGAACTGGGCGAAGGAGGAAGCGATGGAAGAGCGGATCAGTCCGACCGTGCGTCTGCGGAGGCTCACCCGCGGGATCCGGCGTTGGCGCGCGGAAGCCGGCCTTCGCCAAGAAGACGTCGCGGCTGCGCTGGACTGGTCGAAGCCGAAGCTCAGCAGGTTCGAGAACGCCGAGAAATCCGCTGGCCCGGCGGAAGTTCTCGCGCTGGCGGCGGTCTACGGCATCCCCGATGCGGAACGGGACCAGTACGTCGCGCTCGCGCTGCAAGCCCGGCAGAAGGGCTGGTGGCAGCGCTACGGCCAGGACGCACTGGCGTCGAACTTCGAGGAGTACATCGGGCTCGAGTCCGAAGCCGCCGAGGTGCACGAGTTCTCCGGCGAGCTGATCCCCGGACTGCTGCAGACCGAGCGCTATGCCGCCGAACTCATGCAGGCGTGGATTCCGAAGGCCGACGAAGTCGTCATGAAGGAACGCACCGACCTTCGCGCACAACGACAGGCACGCCTGCACGAGACGAACCCGCTAACCCTCGGCACCGTCATCCACGAGTCAGCGCTGCGGCAACTGATCGGCGGCCCCGACGGGATGCGCGAACAGCTCAAACACCTCGCGTCCAGCGCAAAGCTGCCCAACGTGACGGTTCAGGTACTGCCGTTCAGCGCCGGAGCGATCCCCGCGCTCGGCGCGCCCTTCATCCTGCTGTCCTTCCCCGACCAGGAAGATCCGGACGTGGCCTTCGCCGAGCACCTCACGGGCAGCATCTACATGGAAGATCCGGACGAGGTCCAGACGTATAGCCTGAACTACAGCGCCTTGCGGTCCAAGGCGCTGAGCCAGAAGGAATCGATCACCTTCCTGAACCGGCTCGCTCGGGAGTTGTAGGCACGGCAAGGGAGCGCGTCATGTTATCCACCCCCGACTTCACTCAGGCCCAGTGGCGCAAGAGCAGCCGAAGCAACGGGGGTGGCGGCGCCTGCATCATGGTGGCGAGCGTTCCGGGGGCTACCGGTGTGAAGGACAGCAAGCTCGGCTCCGCCAGTCCCATTCTTCCCTTCACGACCGAGACCTGGTCGGCCTTCCTGCGCGACGTGAAATCCGGGAAGCACGACCTGCGCTGATTGACGAACTCCAAGACCTCCGCCTGATCGTGATCAGGCGGAGCTTCTCTTTGCGGAGCCTCAGCGGACCAGTGACGTGTCGCCGTGGCCGATGTGGGCATTAGTCCTCTGCACTGCGCCACCTGTCGGAGCGACAGTGCCCGGAGCAGCCTTACGCGCGAAGGTGAACAACCATGCTTCGTCACCGTTCGACGATCTTGCTCATGCTGGTACTGCTGCCGTTGGCACTCATAACGCCGACGGCCACGGGAGCCGGGAAGCAAGAGCCCGTTGTCCACGCAGCGCAGGCTGCTGGATGCCCCTTCACGTTCATCGGCCTGCACGGACTCAACGAAGACAGTTCCTCGCCCACCATCCAGACCGCCTGGACCCAGTTCAACTCGTTGGCGGAGAAAAGAGGACTTCAATCCAGAGCCGTGTTCCTCAACCACCCGAAGCTGACGTTCTCCGAATTTTTCAGCCAAATCGTAGATCAACAGAATCGCGACCCCATCTCGCGCGCCACGGGCGACCTCAAAGATGCTGCGACCAACGCGGCCAACCGCTGCCACCCGGCACGCCTCGTCCTTGTCGGCTATTCGGAAGGCGCATGGATCATCGATCAGTGGATACAAAATGCCGACTCCACCCAGCTGTCTCAAATCGCAGCCGTGCTCGTGCTCGGCGATCCGCAGTGGGACAACGGTGATCACGGACAAGGACTTGCACGGAGGGCCAACATGGGAATCAATCCCTACATTCCTTCAAAGCCGCTGGGGGACCGTTTCACATCGCTATGCCTCCCCCGAGATCCAGTGTGCGGCGAAGGGTACGGCAATGATGTCGTCGGCCAATTCAGAGACGCTCGGAACCTGCAAACAGCTTGCGGGATCCATTGTTCGTACACGAAGAATTCCATTCAGAGCGTGGTGCAAACCCTGGTGACCAATGCCTCGACGAAGTGAACGAGGAACGGGTGCGTATCTCAGCAGCAGTTGGTCATGTTGACGTGGAAGGCGGAACCGTAGCCGCTAGATCCGCTGCCGCCGCCGGTGCCGCTACCGCCGGTGCTGTTCTGACCTCCGCTGCTGCTGCTCGAGTTGCTGTTGCCACCGCAAGGTGAGCACGATCCGCTCTGCTCTCCCTGTTGGCTGTTGCTGTTCGAGTTGCTGTTGCTGTTCGAGTTGTTGCTGTTCTGGTTCTGGCTCCCGTTGCCGTTGGACGCGTTCGAACCGGAGCCGCTGTCTCCGCTGCTGGAGCCCTGGTTCGAGCTGTTGTCCCCGCTGTTCGTGTTCTGACTTCCGCTGTTCGAGTCCTGGTTCCCGGTGTTCGAGTTGCTGTTGCTGTTCGGGTTCTGGTTCAAGTTGCTGTTGGGCGCGCTCGAACCGGAACCGTTGTCCCCACTGCTCGAGTTCTGATTCCCGTTGCCGTTGGACGTGCTCGAACCGGCACCGTTGTCCCCACTGCTGGAGCCTTGGTTCGAGTTGTTCCCGCTGTTCGAGTTCTGATTCCCGCTACCGCTGGACGTGCTCGAACCAGAACCGTTGTCGCCACTGCTGGAGCTGGCGCCTTGGTTCGCGTTGTCCCCGCTGTTGGAGCCCTGGTTCGAGTTGTTGTCCCCGTTTCCCGGGTTTCCGGTGCCGCCTTGAACCGGACCGGGTACAGGAGGAGCTTGCACCGCGGGCGGTGTTGGCGGCGGGATGGCGGGACCGTTCAGGTAATCCCACACGTGGGAGACGAACGTGGCGGTGGCAGCTGCCAGCAGGACCGTGATCAGGACGTCCCAGCCGCCGATCAAACCGGCCAGCCAACCCACGGCGGTTGCCACGCCCCTGATGACCGTTCCGACGAACCCCATGGTCCAGGAAATGGCGTTGCCGCAGGTGACTTCGAGGGTCGCCACCACGCCCCCGACCAGCCCCGCATCGGACGCGACGCTCTGGCTCGACTCGACGGCGGTCGCCTCCAAGGCCCCGACTTCGGGTGCCAAGCCGGCGACGTCGGTCGCGGCGACGCTCTTGAGATCGTCCGCCGCACCCGGCACCGCGGGTTCTTCTGCGGCGGCCACCTCCGCAGCGTTGGCGCCCGCATTCGGCCTGCCTGGTGACGGGAGCGTTGGTGGCACGGTCTCGTCAACGATGTCAGCGGGCCTCGAACTGGGGATTCGGAGCGGTCGTTGCGCAACGGGGTTCCCGTACGGGTTGTTCGTCCATTGCGGTTCTCTGCGGATCTTGTCGACGAAGTCCACGTCCCTCGCCGCGCTGCGCTGCAGCCCCTCCCAGTAGTCCTGGTACGACTCGGCGTCGGCGTACGGGTTGGAGCTGGTGGTTTCGCCGAGGTACCAGGCGCGCAGCTCGTCGGTTCGAGCGGACCAAGAGGTGTAGGACTTGCCTTGCAACGCCTTGAGGTGTTCCAGGTCCCGCTGCGCATTCGAAATGTTTTCCTGCAGCCAGTTCGCCTCGTATTGGTACGTCATCGGGCCTTCGGGGTCGTAGATATCGGTGGGGAGGTGCTTTCCGCTCGACATCTTCAGGAGGAAGGAATTCCGGCAAGCGTTGAAGAATTCCACCTTGTGCTGCGCATCGATGATCGAATTCTGCAGGACCTGGCTGAGCAGCTCCCCCTCGCTCGGCATCGCCGCACCTCCCATCGCGCGGTTGCTCGGCGGGGAATGCACGTCGCCTTGAGCAACCATCCGGCGATCGGTGATCCGCCGCCGTTGCGAACCTCTCGGCTCAAGCACACTCGGCCTGGCACCGCCCGACAGAGCCGAAAGTCACGTCCGGGCAGATGCGCCGAACCCGAGTGCGTCGAGCGGCGGTTTCGGGGCCGTTCGCCCCTGGCGCGCCTGGTCGAGGGGGCCCAACGTCCGGCTCAGGAGGTGGAACGCCATGCCAGCTGTGGTGGCGACCTTGCTCGTCGTAGCCGCAGGAGCGGTCATCGGGCTCGTCGTCGGGCTGATCTCCCAGTTGATCCGGGCGAAGCGGAAGAACGAGAGGCGACGCCCGCGAACGCCGGGACAGCTCGCCGGGATCGGGGCCGTCGTGTCCGGGCTCGTCTGGGCGTTCCTCCAGGCCTTCCCCCAGACCATCCCGTTCAGATGATGCAGAGCCAAAGCGGGCGGTATTGATGCGGAGAGTGCCCCCGGTCGGGTTCGAACCGACACTTGGACGATTTTAAGTCGTCTGCCTCTGCCAATTGGGCTACGGGGGCCTGGTGGTCGGCACAATGCCGGCCGCACCACTACGACGTTGCGGCGCTCGGATCGGTTCCCGGTTCCGGTAATTCGCACCTGGTCGGTTGGTTCAGCACCGGCCCCACCCGCCGGTCGCCGTGGCCGCCAGCTCCTCGAAGCGGGTTCTGATCCAGTCGTGGACCGCCGTGGACACCGCCGTCGAGCCTGCTCTGTGCTCGAACCAGCGCCAGTCGCAGTTGACGTTGACCTCGAGGAACACCCAGTCGTCGCCGACGCCGAGCAGGTCGAAGCCCGCCACGTTCAGCCCCCAGTTCCGGCACAGCTCCAGCAGGCGCTCGGAGAGCTCGGCGGGGACCTCGACCGGTTCGACCACCACCGATTCGGGGTCGACCCACAGCTGCGCCGGGTCCAGCTTCTGCACCTGGAAACCGATCGTGCGGTCGCCGACCACGAACACGCGCAGCTCGCGGTCCGAGTCGAGGTACTGCTGGACCAGCACCGGGGCCGGTTCGAGGGCTTCGCCGGAGCGGCGGATGTCCAGCGGCTGCGGGAACAGGCCGCGCAGCGCGCCCGGCTCGGGTTCGAGCAGGTGGTGGCCGGCCGTCTTGACGATGCAGCGCCCGCCACCGGGCCGGCTCCGGCCGGGCATGGTGGTCACCGAGGTGCGGGGCACCCGCAGGCCGACCGCCGCCGCGTCCTGCAGCTGGGTCAGCCGGTCGAGGTGCTCGCTCACGCGCACCGAGTTCACCCGCTCCCAGTCGTTCCGGCAGGACAGCCAGTTGGCCACCGCCCGCCACTGCTCGCGGACGTAGGCGCCGTGCACCGTGGTCGGGTCGACCGGCACGGCATCGATGTCGAAGTGCCGCCGCCAGACCAGCACCGGGCGCAGCAGCCAGCGGTGGAACTCGACCAGCGGGGTGTCGGCGTAGATGGTGAGCGGCAGGTCCAGGCAGCGGTCGGCGTCGATGCGCACCATGCGCACGTCGTGCTCGGCCAGCGCCAGGGAGAGCTCGTTCATCTCCATGTCGGAGGCGCGGGCGAGCACCAGCACGCACGGCACCGGGTCACCGGGATCGTCCTCCACCAGGTCCGCGGCGAACATCCGCTCCTGGAAGTCCAGCGGGGTGTCGGGGGCTCGGAAGAAGTAGTCCTGGCCCTGCAGCAGCATCGGCGTGGGGCGCAGGGACGGCTCGGAGACACCTCCGGTGTCGGCGGGCTGCCCCTCGGCCGATGCCATCGTCAGTCGTCCTTCTTCCGGAAGACCTTGGCCGCCTCGCGGTAGTCCGCCGCGAAATCGGCGAGCGGACCCTTCTCGACCGCGCCGCTGCGCAACAAGGCAGCCAGTTCCTTCAGCGTCAAGGGATTCACCCCTTCCCCCGCACGACTTACCCGTTCAGGCGAACATCGAGGAACAGTCTTCGATTACTCGCTACGGACTGTCAAGGGTATCTGATCATCAATTAGCCCGCACGGAGCAGAACCTCGACGCAAGAAAGCCGCGTGCCAGTGCGACACGCGGCTTCGTCGCCTCTACCCCGACCGTACAGATCAGCTCTCCGCGGCGCGCTCGAACGCGGCCCGCGGGTTCTGGATCTGGCCCAGGGACACGACTTCCCGCTTGAACAGGAAGGCCAGCGTCCAGTCGATGATGATGCGCAGCTTGCGGTTGAAGGTGGGCATGCGGCTCACGTGGTACGAGCGGTGCATGAACCACGCCACGAAGCCCTTGGCCTTGAAGCCGTAGACGTCGGCGACGCCCTTGTACAGCCCCATGCCGGCGACCGAACCGGCGTAGGCGTGCCGGTACTCCTTGGTCTGCTTCCCGCGCAGCGACGACAGCACGTTCTTGGCGAGCTGGTTGGCCTGCCGGACCGCGTGCTGAGCCGACGGCGCGCAGGTCGCACCGGGGTTCTCGTCGGTCTTGGACAGGTCCGGCACCGCGGCGCAGTCACCGGCGGCCCACACGCCCGGCAGGCCCTCGACCTGCAGGTGCGCGCTGGCCTTGACCCGGCCGCGCTCGTCGAGCGGCAGGTCGCTGTTCTTCAGCACCGGGTTGGCCTTGACACCCGCGTTCCACACCAGGGTGTCGGTGTCGAACTCCGTGCCGTCGGACAGGACCGCGTGACCGCCCTCGACCGACTTCAGGAAGGTGTTCAGGTAGACCTTGATGCCGCGCTCTTCCAGCGCGTTGACGACGTAGACGCCCATCTTCTCGCTGACCTCGGGCATCACCCGGCCAGCGGCTTCGACGAGCACCCAGGACATGTCGTCGGGCTTGATGTTGTTGTAGTAGCGGGTCGCGAAGCGGGCCATGTCCTCCAGCTCCGCCAGCGCCTCGACGCCCGCGAACCCGCCACCGACGAAGGTGAAGGTGAGCAGCCGCTTGCGCAGCTCCTCGTCGTCGGTGTTCGCGGCGGCGTCCATCTTGCCCAGCACGTGGTTGCGCAGGTAGGTCGCTTCGCCAACGGTCTTGAGCCCGATGCCCTCCTCGGCGAGGCCGGGGATCGGCAGCAACCGGGAGACCGAGCCCAGCGCCACGACGAGCACGTCGTAGGCGATCTGCTCGGAACCCGTCTGCGGGTTGTCGACCGTGACGACCTTCTGGTCGTGGTTGATCTCGGTGACAGCGGCGGTGACAACGTGGCACCGCTTCAACACTCGTCGCAGTGGCGCTACCACGTGGCGGGGCTCAACGTTGCCCGCGGCCGCTTCCGGGAGGAAGGGCTGGTAGGTCATGTGCGGCTGAGGATCGACGACCGTCACGGAGGCTTCCCGGCGCCCCAGCTTCTTCTGCAGCTGAAGTGCCGTGTACATGCCGACGTAACCGCCGCCGAGGATGAGAATCCGCGTGGGATCGGATTTACCAGCCATGGTTCACATGGTCGCACCACGTACCGTGTTCGCGCTGCGCCGACCCCCCTTAATGTGACGCCAGTCGCGAGTGGTCTCGATCACGATCAACGCGGCGTGCACGGGAGAACGCGCTGTGTACGCACCCCGGAGGGGTGGTGTGCGGTGGTGTCGCGATGACGCCACCGAGGTGTCATGAGGGCTGGTTCTGGCCACCCTACCGAATCTTGTGCGGCGATGCCCAAACCCGATCACTACCTGTCCGTTTTCCCCAAATTCGTTCACGCGACGTTCACCTCGACCTGCCTACCGGATCAGGACCATTCCCCAGCAACCAATTCGCGCAACTACCCGTCACCACCTGGACCGAACCCCGGTTCAGCCGATGATTCGGCGATCGCGGATCCGTTAGACGTGGCGGACCACTACTCGTTCGCGCTTTGGTCGTTCCGGCTCGTCGACGAGTTGGTTGAGGTCGTCCGGGTCGCTGGTCAGCAGGACCACCGGGCGCGCGAGATCCAGAGCCGTCGCCGCGACGACCGCGTCGATCGCGCAGCGGTGACCGGACAAGCCCGTCGCACCGAGGATTTCTCCAGCTGTGCGGGCGATTTCGGCCGATACCGGAACTACGACGACACGCGAGAGCACTCGATGCACCAAGGCGTCCCGGGCTCCGCCGCGAAGCACTTCCGCCAGGGTTATCGCGCTGACGACGACTCTGGCCCGCCGCGTCCGCGCGATCTCCAGGTACGAACGGGCTCGCGCATCTCCGCTCGCAAGCTTGGCCACCCCCTCGCTGTCCAGGACCAGCGTTCCGCCGGCCGCTACTCGGCGTCCGGCCATGCCGTCCGCGCCTCCGCCAGCAGCTCTTCCGGAAGCTCACCGTGCTCCGCGTCGAGCAGACCCGACAGCTCGGCCAGCAGGTCCAGTTCGAGCTGCTTGGCCACCGCATCGGTCACGTACTGGCTGAACTCGCCTCGCCCCACCCTGCGTTGAACCGCAGCGGTCAAGTCCTCGGGCATCGAAACGCTGACCTTCCGCGCACGCCCCAGCGACCGCGCGTTGCCCGACGAGCCAGCTTCCACGGCATCGTCCCGCGCGGGCTCGTCGAGTTCGCGGTACTGGCTCAGCAGCAGAGCCAACCGCTCGGTGAAGTCCCTCCCCCGCTCATGGCTGCCCGCGGGCTCGTTCGGCAACGCGCTCATGACGAAGATGCTACCGTCGGTGGTAACTTCACCGCTACCTGCGAAGACGCTGGCGAGCGAAGTTCACTCCAGCGTGTTCTCGAACCCGTGGGATTCAGTCCCGGGACGCGTCCTCGGCGACTCGTTCCAGGCGGGCGCGGTAGTCCTCCCACCACGCCTGGTCGGCATCCGGCATGTTGTCGTTGCCGTCGACCAGCCCGACCTGGCCGTCGATGAGCTCCCGGACGATGTCGGCGTGGCCGGTGTGGCGGTCGGTCTCGGCGATCACGTGCACCAGGATCCGGTGCAGCGTCACCTCGTTCCGATCGCTGTACCACCACGGCACCCGGCCCGGCGCGTCCAGCTCCAGGGCGTCGATCGTGGCGTCCGAGTGCGCCCAAGCCCGGCGGTAGAAGTCGACGACCCACTCGCGCGACTCGTCGGCGGTGGCCCACATGTCCGCGTTGCGCTCGGCGTCCGGCCCCAACCAGGGAAGCGGCTCCGGGAACGGCCGGTCGAACACGACGCCGAAGTACCCGGCCTCCATGCTCGCGACGTGCTTGACCAGCCCCAGCAGGTTGGTGCCCGTCGGCGTCAGCGGGCGGCGGACGTCGTACTCGGAGAGTCCGTCGAGCTTCCACAGCAGCGCTTCGCGAGCGGACTTCAGGTACAGCTTCAGATCAGCCTTCGGATCAGATCCCGTCATACCGCGAAACCTCCCACGCAGCACCGACGTTCACCACCGATTTGCGCGGGCTGCGGAGGATGCCCGGTCAGCCAGCGGTTTTCGCGTGCTGCTGGTCGTAGGCCCTGCGGGCCTCCGCGATCGTGGTGCGGTGGCGTTCGGCCCAAGCCGTCAGGCCGGCCAGCGACTCGTGCAGTTCCCGCGCGACGTCGGTGAGCTCGTACTCGACCTTCGGCGGCACCGTCGGGTAGACGGTGCGGATCAGCAGCCCGTCGCGTTCGAGGTTGCGCAGGGTCAGGGTCAGCATGCGCCGGCTGATGCCTTCGACGGTCCGCTCCAGCTCGGTGAACCGGATCGGACCGGCCGCCGCGGCGACCAGCACACCGATGGCCCACTTGCCGCTCACCCGGTCCACGACCTCGGCCAGCGCGCAGGCGTGCTCGCTGAACTGGTCGGACACATCGGTGTTCCTCCGGGACATGAAAGTGCCTCCTTCCAGGTCAGCCCAGGATCACAGAACATCACCCCTGTAACAAATCGTGCACCAAGAGCAGAGGGGAAGTCCGTGTCCACCACGCACCACGACCTGCGGGAGCCGACCAGCCGCAAGCACCGCCCTCGCGCGGTCCTGGCGTTGCTGGCGCTGGCCCAGCTGGTCGTCGCCGTCGACTTCGACATCGTCTTCGTCGCCCTGCCGGAGATCGGGCGCGAACTGGCCTTCAGCCCCCAATCGCTCCAGTGGGTGGTCAGCGCTTACACCGTCGCGCTGGGCGGCTTCCTGCTGGCGGGCGGCCGCGCGGCGGACCGGCTGGGCGCGCGGCGCGTTTTCCTCGTCGGCGCAGTGCTTTTCGGCATCTCTTCGCTGTTCGGCGGCTTGGCCGCGGGGCCGGAGATGCTCGTCGCCTCTCGCGCCGTCCAGGGCCTGGGTGCCGCGCTGCTGATCCCGTCCACGCTCAAGCTGATCAACACCAACTTCGCGGAGGGACCGGCGCGCACGAACGCGCTCGCGGTGTGGGGCATCGCCGGGAGCTCCGGCGCTGCGCTCGGCGCGCTCGGCGGTGGCGTGCTGACCGGATTCCTCGGCTGGGAATGGGTTCTGTTCGTCAACGTCCCGTTCACGATCCTCGCCACGATCGCCGGATTCACCCTGCTGCCCGCGGATCGCAAGCACGTCGGGACGGACTTCCGCGACTTCGACCTGCCGGGCGCGGCGCTGGCGACCGCCGGTTCGACGTCGGTGGTGTTCGAGCTGGTCAACGGCCCCGAGACGGGGTGGGCGACCTTCCGGGCGGCGGGCTGCCTGATCCTCGGCGCAGGGCTGCTCGTGGCGTTCTTCGCGCTCGAGCGACGCTCGCGCAACGCGCTCGTCCCGCTGCACATGTTCCGGAACCGGAACCTCGCGGTGGCGGTCGCCGTGGTCTTCGCGTTCATGAGCGCGATCGCCACCCAGTACTACGTCTTCACCACCTACCTGCAGGAAGTCCTCGGCTACGGCGCGCTGACCACCGGGCTCGGCTTCCTGCCGATGAGCGTGCTGAGCATGATCGGCTCCGGCGTGCTGTTCCCCCCGCCTGTTGAAGCGCTGGGGATTGCGGATCGCGCTGTTCACCGGAATGGCGGGATTCGGCGTGGCCATGGGGATCTTCGCGGCGTGCCTGACCCCCGACGGCTCGTACTGGGCGGTCTTCCCCGGCGTGATCGCCTGGGCGCTGTTCGCGGGCATCGGATTCCCGCCGATCTTCCTGGCCGCATCCACCGGCACGAACGCCGAGCAGCAAGGGGTCGCCGCCGCGCTGACCTCGACGTCGCAGTACATCGGCGGTGCTGTCGGCCTGGCCGTCCTGGTCGGGATCGCCAACACCATCGGCGGCGCCCACGGCTTGCAGGCCGCGGGCTGGATCGGCGCGGCGGCGATGGTCGCGACCGCGTTCCTCACCCTCGCCATCCCGCGTGGTCCGCGTTGACATGCAGCCGATTGGCTGCCTATCTTTTAGGCAGCCAACCGGCTGCATGTTTTGCGGGGAGCGATGGACGAAGTCTTCAAGGCCCTGGCCGACCCGAACCGGCGTCGACTGCTGGACAGCCTCAACACC
>NZ_JBEOVY010000180.1:0-15477 GCF_040295745.1 Saccharopolyspora sp. NPDC002686 | reverse complement strand
GACGTTGGACAGGCTGGCTTGGGCGGGGGCTCTTCGCTTGCCGAGGTGTTCAAGAGAGGAAGAACCGCTGCCGTGAGTGCCGCGAATGCGACCACCGTGCTGATCACCGTGACCGGGAAGGACAAGCCCGGCGTCACCTCCGTGCTGTTCGCCGCGCTGACCCGGCACGGCGTGGACATCGTCGACGTCGAGCAGGTGGTGATCCGAGGTCGTCTGGTGCTCGGCGTCCTGGTGTCCACCGAGCACGACCCGGAGCAGCTGCAGGAGGCGGTGGAGCAGGCGATGGCCACCGTCGGCATGACCGTCGACGTGGCGATCGGCGCTGAGGACGGCGACGCCAGCAAGCTCGCCTCCAGCCACGTCGTGGTGGTGCTCGGGCAGCCGGTGACCGCGCGCAACTTCAGCGAGGTGTCCCGCGGCCTGGCCGAGATCGGGGTCAACATCGACTCCATCCGGCGCGTCGCCGACTACCCGGTGACCGGGATCGAGCTGCAGGTCAGCGCACCGGAATCGGACGACGACACGGCGCTGACGCAGGCGATGGCCGACATCGCCGCGCGCGCCGGGGTCGACCTGGCGGTGGAGCGCACCGGGCTGTCCCGGCGGGCCAAGCGGCTGGTGGTCTTCGACGTGGACTCCACGCTCATCCAGGGCGAGGTCATCGAGATGCTGGCCGCGCGCGCCGGCTGCGAGGACCAGGTCCGCGAGGTCACCGAGCGGGCCATGCGCGGCGAGCTGGACTTCTCCGAATCGCTGCGGCAGCGGGTCGCCGTGCTGGAGGGCCTGCCGGCGACGGTGCTGGACGACGTCGCCGCGGAGCTGGAGCTCACCGCGGGCGCGCGCACCACGATCCGCACCCTGCGGCGGCTGGGCTTCCACACCGGTGTGGTGTCGGGCGGGTTCACCCAGATCATCGACCAGCTGGTGGACGAGCTCGGACTGGACTTCAGCGCCGCCAACGAGCTGGAGGTCGTGGACGGCAAGCTGACCGGCCGCGTGATCGGCGAGATCGTGGACCGGCCGGGCAAGGCCAAGGCGCTGCGCCGCTTCGCCGAGTCCTTCGGCGTCCCGGCCGCGCAGTGCGTGGCCGTCGGCGACGGTGCCAACGACATCGACATGCTCTCGGCGGCCGGTCTGGGCGTGGCGTTCAACGCCAAGCCCGCGCTGCGCGAGGTCGCCGACACGGCGCTGTCGCACCCGTTCCTGGACGCCGTGCTGTTCGTCCTGGGCGTCACCCGCGCCGAGATCGAGTCGGCCGACGCCGAGGACGGGGTGCTGCGCCGGGTGCCGCTGGAGGCGTGATGCAGCCGGGGAATAACGGTGCTCCGGAAACGGCTGATCGAGGTGTGCTGGACACCGCCGTGCTCGACCCGCTGATCACCCGCTACGCGTCCTGGCTGGCCCTGCCGGGCGCGGCCACGGCGGACACCTCGGACGAGGATCCGGAGAACGTCGTGCTGATGCCGATGGTCCTGCGGATCGAGCGCCGCGACCCGCCGGACCGCACCGCGGAGTTGGCAGCGGCGGCCGCGGCGGCGCTGGCGGTGTGCCTGGACGAGCGCTGCAAACCGGGCGGTGAGTGGCACGAGGCCATGAGCACCTGGATCGCCGGACGGATCCGGAAGGTGTCGCGGCGAGCCCGCGGCGTGCACTGGGAGGCGGTGCAGTCGCTGCCCGGCCGCACCTTCAAGGTCGGCAACGCCGAGGTCCGCGCCTTCCTGCCGATGCGGGTCGCGGACATGCCGAAGGAGCTCAGCCGCCTGCAGATCTCCGGCAGCGAACTGGACTCCGACGAACCGGGCCCGCCCCTGCCGAACGCACCGGTGCTGTGGCTGAACCCGGACGTCCCGATGAGCGCGGGCAAGTCGGCGGCGCAGGTCGGCCACGCGACGATGATCCTGGCGTCCCTCCTGCACGGCGAAGGCATGCACGCGGAACTGGAGAGCTGGGCGGCGAACGCCTTCCGCTGCTCGGTCCGCCAAGCCGACGCCGAAACCTGGTCAAACCTCCACCCCGGAGACGCCCCGGAAAAGGCCTGGCGAGAATCCCGAGTGGGCATGGTCCGAGACGCAGGCTTCACCGAAGTGGACCCGGGCACGGTCACCGTCCTGGCCCAGTGGCGATGACACCGACTTCCTGACAGTTCGCCCCATGCCTGGGTAATGTCCCCGGCGTGTCCGTGGGGGAATCAGAGTTAGCCGCCTTGGCCCAAGCCGTATGCGCGGATAAACGTCCGATCAAAGCGTTCTACGCGGCGTTCGCGAAAGCGGTCGTTTATGCCCAGCGACCGGAGAAACCCGGTGTGTTCGTCACGGACGCCGAGAGCTGGGGCCGGTGGACGGTGGTGTTCTCCAGCCCGGAGCGACTCGCCGCCTACGCAGGTGAGTGCGACTACATGTCGATGCCGGGCGCGGTCTTCCTGGAGTTGGTGCCGGCCGGCGTGGGCGTGATGGTCGATCCCGAGGATGACCACCGACTCCCGCTGGTGGTGAGGGTGGACGACTTCTTCGCGCTCGAGCGGGAGTGGAAGCGCACGGCGCCAGCACGCCAAGCGGCTGCTCGCAAGGCATGAACGGTGGGGGTTGAGCTTGGACGGCAATGGATTCCACGTCGAAATCGAGTTGCTGGAAACGGCGTCGAGGAACATGGACGAACTCGTCGCCGGGCAGGACAACTCGGAGTTGAGCGAGTTGCCCGGCGCGAGCGAGTCGTACGGGCACGCCGATCTGCTGTCGGCCTTGACGGAGTTCTGCGACCGGTGGTCGGTCGGCCTCGACGCGTTGTGCGATCGGGCCACCCGCATGAGCTACTCGCTCGGTGAGACCGCCAAGGCGTACCGCGAAGCAGATCAGGCCGGTGCGGACGCGCTTTCGGTCGATCCGGGGATCGATGTGGTGCAGCCGGGCCCGACGATCCCGGGGATGCCTCGATGACTTTCGAACTGGGGGAGGCCACCGAGCCGACGCTGCTCGTGCCCGGAGACCCGGACGTGATCGAGTCGAACGCTCGGTTCATCCGGGAGCGAGCGGTCAAGGCGTCCGAGACCGGTGAAGCGCTGAAACGAATCGATGCCGGCGGGTGGAGCGGTGAAGCCGCAGACCTCTGGCACGAGCAGCACGAGACGGATGTCCCGCGCTGGTTCGATGGTGGGGATTCGCTGGAAGCCGGGGCTACCGCACTCGAGGAGTACGCGCGCGTGCTGCGGTGGGCTCAGGGCGAGGCTGCTGAGGCCGCTCGGTTGTGGGCGGAAGGGGAAGCTGCCACCGAGCAGGCGAAGCTGGACTACGAGCGAGCTGTCGCCGACGCGCAAGGTGGTGAGATCGCACCGTTCGTCGATCCTGGCGGGGAGAGGCGGCAAGCCGCTCAGGACATGCTGCGGCTGGCTCGGCAGGAGCTGATCGCAGCGGGCGACAGCGCTGCTTTCGCGTTGCGGGAAGAAGCAGCCGTAGCGCCCCAGGATTCGCAGGCGCAGATCGATTCGAACTTCTACGGTGCGCTCTGGGAGGGTTTCGCCGGCACGTTCACGGCGTTCTACGACGCGTTCACCGACCCGCTGGGGACGGTGAAGGCGATGTACTACGCCGCCACCCATCCCGTCGAAGCGTTCAAGGAGATCGTCTCCTGGGACGATTTCGTCAACGGGCGCGGTGAGGTCGGGCTGGGAAGGCTCACCGGTGAGTTCTTGGGGGGACTCGTCACCGGTGGGGTCGGCAAGGTCCTCAAGACGCTCAGGAAGCTTCCAGACGCCCCCGAACACCGGGTTCCTGTTTCCGAGAAGAAGACGACCGGTGACCCGATCGATGTCGCCACGGGCAGCATGGTGCTCGCACAAACGGATGTCGAACTCCCGGGCGTGCTCCCCCTGGTGCTGAAGCGACTGCACCTCTCATCCTTCCGGGCCGGACAGCACTTCGGCCCAACGTGGACTTCGACGTTGGACCAGCGGCTGGAGGTGGACGAGACCGACGTGTGCTTCGTCGCCGACGACGGCACGCTGTCCCTCTTCCCGCAGCCTGCGCCCGGCTCGTCCGTCGTCGCGGTGACTGGACCGCAGCGGAGCTTGGCGCGATCCGAGGACGGCAGTTACACGATCACCGACGCGGCGCAGGGCAGAACGCTGCACTTCGGTTCCGCAGGCGAAATCCTGCCGTTGATCGCGATCGCGGATCGCAGCGGTCACCGCATCGACTTCGAGCGCGATGCCGATCGAACACCGGTCGAGGTGCGTCATTCCGGCGGCTACCGCATCCGCGTGGAGTCCGAAGACGGCCTGGTGACCGCGTTGTTCCTCCGCGAGGCGGACAACGGCGACGACGTGCTGCTGATGCGCTACGGCTACCAGGACCGGCGGCTCACGGAGGTGGTCAACGCTTCCGGTCTGCCGCTGAAGTTCACGTATGACGAGGCTGGGCGGATCACGAGTTGGACCGACCGCAACGACAAGTGGTACCGCTACACCTACGACAGCCGTGGTCGGGTCGTGGAGGTGGAGGGCTCGGGCGACTTCCTGAGCGGCACGCTGGAGTACGACGACCGGATCACTCACTGGACCAACTCGCAAGGCGCCCGCACCACCTACCACCTCAACGAATACGGTCAGACGGTCCGCGAGGTCGATGCGCTGGGCGGCGAAATCCGGTGCGAATGGGATGAGCGCGACCGCTTGCTCTCCCGGACCGACCAGCTCGGGCGCACGGTCCGCTACGAGTACGACGACGACGGCAACCCGGTCGCGATCTCGCGTCCGGATGGCAGCCAGGCCCGGTTCGAGTACAACGACCTTCGACTTACCACTGCGATCGTCGCTCCGGACGGCTCGGTGTCGCGCCGCGAGTACGACAGGCGCGGGAACATCGTCAGGGCGGTCGATCCGCTGGGCGCCGTCACCAGCTATTCCTACGACGAGCGCGGTCATCTGGTGAACTTCACCGATGCGCTGGGCAACGTGCGTCGGGTCGAGACCGACGCGGCGGGCCTACCGGTCGTCCTGACCGATCCGCTGGGAAACATCACGCGTTATGTGCGGGACGGATTCGGCCGCGTCGCGGAGGTGGTGGATCCGCTGGGTGGCACCACGCGGTTCGGCTGGACCGTGGACGGCAAACCGGCGTGGCGAACCCTGCCGGACGGGGCGACCGAGCGCTGGCGGTACGACGGGGAAGGCAATCTCCGAACCTTCGTCGACGCGCTGGGGCAGGAGACCCGCACGGAGGTCACGCACTTCGATCTGCCGTCGGAGGAGATCCGGCCGGACGGGACGCGCCTGCAGTTCGGCTACGACACCGAGTTGCGGCTGGTCAGCGTCACCAATGAGCAGGGTTTGGTGTGGCGCTACGACTACGACGTCGTGGGCAACCTGGCGCGGGAGATCGACTTCAACGGTCGTGCGGTCACTTACCGGCACGACGCGGCGGGCCAGCTGATCGAACGCACCAACGGAGCAGGCGAGGTCACTTCGTTCACCCGCGACGTGCTGGGCAGCGTGATCGAACGCCGCAACGGCTCGGTGACGTCGACCTTCAGCTACGACCCGCTGGGCCGACTGGTCGAAGCGATGGACGGCGATACCCAGGTCAGCTTCGACCGCGATCCAGCTGGGCGCGTGCTGGCCGAAACGATCAACGGCCGCACCGTGGCCTCGGTGTACGACCCGCTGGGCCGCAGGATCCGTCGCCGTACACCGTCGGGTGCGGAGAGCGTGTGGGAGTACGACCCGAACGGTCGGCCGACCGCGCTGCACACCGCCGGCCGGACCCTGCGCTTCGGCTACGACCGCGCAGGCCATGAGATCCAGCGAGACCTGGGGCCCGACGTCGTCCTGGCCCAGGCCTGGAACGCCAACCACCAGCTGCTCTCGCAAACCCTCACCGGCGCGACCGGCCAGCAGATCCAGCAGCGCTCGTACACCTACCGCGCCGACGGCTTCCTGACCGGGCTGGACGACAAGCTCACCGGCCCGCGCACGTTCGACCTCGACCGCGTCGGCCGCGTCACTGCGGTCACCGGGCCTGGCTGGACGGAGCGCTACGCCTACGACGCAGCGGGAAACCTGGCCCACGCGTCCTGGCCCACCAACGATGGCGAGGAGCTCGGCGATCGCGAGTACAGCGGCACCCTGATCCGCCGAGCGGGCAAGGTCCGCTACGAACACGACGCCCAAGGCCGGGTGGTGCTCCGCCAGCGAAAACGCCTGTCCCGCAAGCCGGACACCTGGCGCTACTTCTGGGACGCCGACGACCGCCTGGTCGAAGTCCTCACCCCGGACGGTGCCCGCTGGCGATACCGCTACGACCCCCTAGGTCGTCGAGTCGCCAAACAACGCCTCACCCCCGACGGCTCCCGGGTCCTCGAGCAGATCGAGTTCATCTGGGACGGCACGGTCCTGGCAGAACAAGCCCACACCGACGGCTTACCCAACGGCCCCAACTTCACCGACGCCCGAGTAACCGTCTGGAACTACGAACCCGGCACCTTCCGCCCGGTAACCCAAACCGAACGCTCAGCCCTCCGCAACGCCCCCCAGCACTGGATCGACGAGCAGTTCCACTCAATCATCACCGACCTCGTCGGCACCCCAACAGAACTGGTCAACGACCAAGGCGCCGTCGCCTGGCACCAACGCACAACCCTCTGGGGCGTCACCACCGACCAACCCCGCACGGGCGCCCACACCCCACTCCGCTTCCCCGGCCAATACCACGACCCAGAAACCGGGTTCAACTACAACTTCCACCGCCACTACGATCCTGCGTCCGGCCGGTATGCGGCTATCGATCCGCTTGGGCTACGTGGCGGTCTCAGACCACACAACTATGTGCCTAACCCGAATTATTGGTTAGACCCATTGGGATTGAAATGTGAAGATGGTCCTGGCCAGGGGGGTCCCTATCTTTATCGGGGAGTTCCGTACGGTCATCCCGGTTATGATGATGCGCTGAACGGAAGGGCTGTACCTTGGGGTGGCCACGCCGATCCGAATCTTCATAACGGTGGAGATACTAGAAGTGAATTCACATCCTGGACTACGGATCTGGATGGAGTTGCCCGGGATGCTGCTGATGATGGCAATGGTCCGGGAGTTGTGCTGCGCATTCCAAATGCCGATGCGCCAGGTTATACTCGGGTGGAGAGTCAGGATATTTACGGCGAGAGCGAGGTTCTTGTTCGGGGGCCTGTGAGTGGGGCTGAAGTGAGCATCAACGGTGGCCCGTGGCGGCCTGTTTATTGAGGGAGATAATTGTCGGTAGATGAAATAGCAAGGATCCGTCTGGTGTCTGTTATCGATGCCGCGATGAGATCCGATGAGGCGACTAGACTGCTGCTGGATGAACTTTCGCGGCCCGGTGCCGATGATGCGTACAGTATGTCGCACGTTTCGAAGGTGGGCATGCAGGAAATCTATAAGAAGCGATTCGGGCGTCCGGGATTTCGTCCAGAAAAGGTGATCGGATGGGATCGACTGCTTTGCGATGTGAATAAATGTGAGGATGAATTCCTGCGTTTGATTGCATTTTCTGGACGGGATCACGTGTTCAATATTTGGCTTGACGGTGATGCCGGTTCGCTGGTTGCTGTCATTGCTGGGGTTCGCAAAGGAGATATGACGAGTGAATAGATGGACCACCTCGCTTGTGGGGCGCGGAGGTCCTGTGGAGTGGGGACGTGGCCCGGACATGGGCCGAGCTGTGAGTGTTTTCTGATCTTTCAATCACTAGGTCTTTTGGCTGCCGATGAGGCGGCGAAGGCTGCATTGGTATCCATAAGACGATTATGTGGCAGAGTTCCGGGGCGAGGCCGTTCGATTACGATCTACTGCAGTCGGTGAGCTTGCTCGGGTAGATCATATTGCCGCAGTTGCCGCGTGCTACCCGAGTGGGCGTGGAAACGGGCCCAGACATGGGCCGAGCCCGAGAATGTTTCGTGATCTTTCGATCACTAGGTCTTTTGGCGGCCTGATCGGTCGTCAAGGCCACTGCATCCTCGGGCCGGTCGACCGGGTTTCCCCGGTACCCATCAATGTGCCCAGGGCGGGGGTGTTCGCACCAGGGGCTAAAGTCCCGGATTTCCGAGGGCAGGGGTCGGTCAGTCGTCGCCTACGCCCCGGGCCGCCAGGGCTTCGCCGAGGTCGTCGGCGTGGCGGAGGGTTCTGACCAGGAACGGGACCGCGAAGGCCGAGATGGAGCGGTCGGCGCTTCGGGCTCGTTGGGCTTCGCGGACCTGGGTTGCGATGGTCGACAGGGCCGCGACCGCTTGCAGGGTCAGGCCGACGAGGAGGCCGATGCGTTCCGGGCGGACGCCGAGGCGGCGGGTCGGGCCCAAGCCGCGTTCGATCGCAGTGACCAGGTCGTCGACGCGGGTGGTCAGGGTGAACAGGTTCGCCATGGCGAGGGCCGCCAGCAGGCGGAGGCAGACCACCGCCGCGTTGTCGAAGCCGAGCATCCACCACTGGAGCAGGAACACGATCACCAGCAGCGGGATCAGCAGTCGGGAGATCTGCCAGCACCGGCGTGCCGGGATCCGCGCGACGGCGTAGAGCAGGGCCACCGCCAGCGCGCAGCCGGTCAGCGCGAGCGGTGAGCTCAGGACGAAGATCACCACCGCGAACACCAGCAGCGCCAGGAACTTCCAGCCCGCCGCGGCCCGGTGCACCGGGCTGGTGCCCGGTTCGTACAGGCCCAGCGGGTTCATCCGACCAGCTCCCGGTAGTACCGGACGGCCGGGCCGGGTTCGTCGTCGGCGACGACCTTGCCGGACTCCAGCACCACCACGCGGTCGAAGTCGTCCAGCAGGTCCAAGTCGTGGGTGACCAGCACGACCTGCTGGCGCAACCCGGCGAGGACCTCGGCGAAGTGCCGCTTGTTGCGCAGGTCGAGCAGGGTGGTCGGTTCGTCGCAGACCAGCACGTCCGGGTCCAGCACCAGCATCGAGCACAGCGCCAGCAGCTGCTTCTGCCCACCGGAGAGCTGGTGCGCCGGGTGCTCGGCGTAACCCGCCAAGCCGTGCTGGGCCAGCACTTCGGCGGCCCGGTCCTGCCGTTCGGCCTTGGACAGGCCCTGCTTGCGCAGCGAGAACGCGACGTCCTCACCGGCCGTGGGCATCACGATCTGGCTGTCCGGGTGGGTGAAGACGAAGCCGACGCGGCGCCGCACCGCGCGGCCGTTGCGCACCGGGTCGACGCCGTCGACCAGCACCCGGCCCCGCGACGGGTGCACCAGACCGTTGATCATCCGGGCCAGCGTGGACTTGCCGGACCCGTTCGCTCCCACGAACGCGACGCGCTGCTCGCCCAACCGCAGGTCCACGCCGTCCAGCACGGTGCGCTCGTCGTAGCTGTGCCCGACGCCCTCGAACTCGATCAACCCACTCGCTCCCACATCGTCGCCACTCCCAGCCCGCCGCCGGACGAGAGCGCGGCCAGACCGGTGCGCGGCCCGTCGGCGCGCACCATCCGGCTGAACAGCCGCACCACCAGCACCGCGCCGGACGCACCCCACGGGTGGCCGAGCGCGATGGCGCCGCCGTCCGGGCTGACCAGCTGCTCGTCGATCCCCGCGGCGTCCAGGCAGGCCAGCGCCTGCCCGGCGAAGGCCTCGTTGAACTCGACCACTTCCGGGGTGCGCTCCGCCAGCAGTTCCCGCATCGCGGGCGCCGCGCCGAGGCCGAGCCGGTTCGGGTCGATCCCGGAGTTCCGCGAGCCCACCAGTCGCAGGCCGGGCACACCGAGCCGGCGCCGCTGCTCCTCGGTGGTGATCAGCACGGCTGCCGCGCCGTCGTTGATGCCGCAGGAGTTCGCCGCCGTCGCGGTGCCGTCCGGGGTGAACGCGGGCCGGAACCGGGCGAGCCGTTCGGCGGTGAAGCCTGCGCGCGGCCGTTCGTCGGCCGTGACCCCGTTGATCTGCACCAACTCGGCGTCGAACCGGCCGGCTTCGCGCGCGGCGACAGCACGCGCGTGGCTGCGGGCGGCGAACGCGTCCTGGCGTTCCCGGGAGATCCCGGCCTCGGCCGCGACCAGGTCCGCTGCCGGGCCCATGTCCGGATCGCCGATCTCGGCCGGTGCGAACGGCGCGCGCTGGTAGAAGCGGGGCGGCTCGGTCGCCGAACGCGGGCGCCACGCGCGCCACGGCGCGGTCGACGGGCTTTCCACCCCACCGGCGAGGAACCAGTCGCCGGCACCGGCGCTGATCAGGGCGGCTGCGGTGGTGATCGCGCTGAGCCCGCTCGCGCACTGCCGGTCGACGGTCATGCCGGGCGTTGACTCCCCGAGCCCGGCCCGCAGCGCCGCCACCCGCGCCGGATTTCCGCCGGGGCCGAGGACGTTGCCGAGGAGCACATCGTCCACAGTGGTCGCACCGGCGTCGTCCAGCGCGGCGCGCAGCACCGGGGCCGCGAGCCGGTCGACCGGCAGGTGGCGCAGAACGCCCCCGGCCTCGCCGATCGGCGTCCGCCTCGCCGCGATCACCACAGGAGTTCGGTTCACAACGCCTCCGCAGCGAGCGTTCCATCGCGCAGCTGCTCCGCGACCAGGGCGCGCGCCGGTTTGCCGGACGCGGTCCGCGGCAGCTCGCCGATCGCCAACCAGCGCCGGGGTCGTTTGGCGGGCTCCAGCGCATGCCGTGCCCTGGTGCGCAGGTCGCGCCGCGACGGGGGATCGGCCGGATCGACCTCCACCACCGCGGTCACCAGCTCGCCGAAGCGGGGATGCGGGGTGGCCGCGACCAGGACGTCCTTCACGCCGTCCGCGCCGCGCAGCACGGACTCGACCTCCTCGGCGCCGACCAACCGCGCTCCGGTGTTGATCACCGCACTGGCGCGGCCGAGGACCTCGAGCGACCCGTCGTCGTGGAGGATCGCCCGATCGCCCACGGTGGACCAGCCGTCGTCGGTGCTCGGCGGGATGACGACGCCGTTGCTCAGGTAGCCGTCGAAGGTGAGCTCGGAGCGGACGCGGAGCTCGGTGTCGCGCACCTCGACGTCGACGACGGGACGCAGCCGGCCGCCGCGCCGCACCGCGATCAGCGAATGCTCGGCGGACCCGTAGTACTCGACGAGCTCGCAACCCGGCAGGACCTTGGCCAGCCGTTCCTCGAGCTCCTGGTCCACCCGGGCGCCACCGCAGACCACCAGCCGCAGCGCGCATTCGGACCGGAACACCGGGTCCCGCTCCAAAGTGGACACGAGCGCGCTGAGCATCGCGGGCACGAGGTGGACGGCGGTGCTGCGCCTGGCCGCGTCGACAGCGTCCTGGGCGGACCACTTGTCGAGCAGGTGCACGTCGGCGCCCGCGTGCAGGGAGTGCAGGGCGCCGAAGAGGAACAGCGAGGAGCTCAGCGGACCCGGGATCAGGACCTGGTCGTGCTGCTCCAAGCCCAGGTCCAGCGCGTCGAAACTCCTCAACCAGGAGCGCCGCGACCGCACCATCACCTTCGGGCGACCGCTGCTCCCCGACGTCGTCGGCAGGTAGAACTGCGTCGCCTCGTCGCCAGTGGGGACGGAGCGAACGGCCCGTTCGTTCCGGTTGGTGAGGTGAACAGGCCGTTTGCCCAGGTCCAGGACCACGTCCACGGCGGCGTCGGCGAGGACGGCGGAGCGGTCGCGTTCGGTCCACGTCGGCTCGAGGACGAGCGTGGCGCAGCCCGCGAGGTCCGCGCCGAGGAAGTGGATCAAGCGCGTCAGCGCGTCCCCGCCGTCGAGCGCGACGCGCGAGCCCGGGCGCAGCAGCCGCGCAGCGCTGCGAGCCCGGGCGAGCAGCTCCGGCGCGTCGAGCGCAGCGCCGGAGTGCGCGACCCGCGAAGCGGGGGAGCGGCCGAGGATCGGGAGCACGGTCAGCCCTCGGCGGGCGAGCGGCGCGCAGCGCCGGTGAGCGCCGCCGGGACGGCGCGGTGGACCGCGACGGCGACCAGCGAGACGGCGACGAGCTTGACCGCGTCACCCGGGACGAACACCAGGGACTGCGTCGCGGCGGCGCCCAGGTCGCCGATCATCAGGCCCCAGTACGGGATGCCGATCAAGTAGTCCGCGGCGACACCGGCGACGTTGGCGGTGAGCAGCACCAGCAGGCCCGGCTTCGGCGAGCGCTGCACGATCAGGCCGACGACCACCGCCGACAGGATCCAGCCGAGCACGAAACCGCCGCTCGGGCCGATGAACGGGGCGATGCCTCCGCGACCGCCCGACAGCAGCGGCAGGCCGATCGCGACCAGCGCCAGGAACAGCAGCACCGATGCGCCGCCGCGGCGGGCGCCGAGGATGCTGCCGGCCAGGAGCGGGCCCATGTTCTGCAGCACGATCGGCACCGCGGCGCCGCCGAGGTAGAAGCCCGGGAAGAT
Organism: Saccharopolyspora sp. NPDC002686; assembly: GCF_040295745.1. Taxonomy (NCBI): domain Bacteria; kingdom Bacillati; phylum Actinomycetota; class Actinomycetes; order Pseudonocardiales; family Pseudonocardiaceae; genus Saccharopolyspora; species Saccharopolyspora sp. NPDC002686. Next base: position 3,151 of record NZ_JBEOVY010000180.1, on the reverse strand, counting down.
GCCGAGGACGGCGATGAACGCGGCGAAGACCACAGTCCTGGCCAGGTTCGCGGCGGGCGCGGCTTGGCGCGGTGCGGACACGACGGCTCCCTAGCAGTTGATCGACAACGTCCACCGGTCGGCGTCGACGTCGGACCGGGGCCTCGGCGCGAGCCGCGGCCACCCCGGATCCGCATCCGTCTGCGGCGCTGTGACCAGGTGTTATCCCCGATCTGGGCAGCTCAGGCGCGGCCCGATCGGCACGACGGACCCAACCTACCCGGCGACCCCGCGAAAACAGAAAGCCCAACGCCGAGTTGTCGATCACCGACAAAACCACCGAACGCCGGAGGCGAGCTCCGTCACCCGGGCGACGGAGGTGGTCAGGTCGCGGTGCCGGTGAGGCGCTGGAGGGCGCCTCGGACGATCTGGGGGTTGTGGGTGGTCCAGAACGGGGGGAGGGACGCGCGGAGGAAACCGCCGTAGCGGGCCGTGGCCAGGCGCGGGTCCAGGACCGCGATCACGCCGCGGTCGTTCGGCGCGCGGAGGAGGCGGCCCGCGCCCTGCGCGAGGAGGAGCGCCGCGTGGGTCCCGGCGACGGTGAGGAACCCGTTGCCGCCGTGCTCGGACACCGCTTTCTGCCGCGCCGACGCGAGCGGGTCGTCCGGGCGGGGGAACGGGATCCGGTCCATGATCACCAGCTGCAGCGAATCGCCCGGCACGTCCACGCCCTGCCACAGCGACAGGGTGCCGAACAGCGAGGTCTCCGGGTCCTCGGCGAACTGGCGGACCAGCAGCGCCGTCGTGTCGTCGCCCTGGCACAGCACCGGCGTCGACAGCCGCTGCCGCAGCTCCTCGCTGGCCTGCTTGGCCGCCCGCATCGAGGAGAACAGGCCCAGCGTGCGCCCGCCCGCGGCCTGCACCAGCTCGGTCAGCTCGTCCAGGTACTCCGGCGGCAGGCCGTCGCGGCCCGGCGGCGGCAGGTGCTTGGCGATGTAGAGGATGCCGCTGCGCTGGTGCTCGAACGGCGAACCCACGTCCAGCCCGGTCCACTTCAGGGCGCCGGAATCCGACGGGGCCTCCTTGGCGGTGGCCATCCCGTCGACCTGCTGGGCCCGCTGCTGCCCCGGCAGGCCCCACTGGCGGGCCAACGTGTCGAACGAGCCGCCGAGCGCCAGCGTCGCCGAGGTCAGCACCGTGGTGCGCTGGCCGAACAGCCGCTCGCGCAGGAGCCCGCCGACGCCGATCGGTGCGATGCGGATGGTCGTCGGGCGGTTTGGATCTGCCGAAATCCACACGACCTCGTGCTGCTTCTCGTCCTCGAACGCCTCGAGCAGCCGGACCGCCGTGTCGTGGACTTCTTCGGTGATGGCGTGCGCGAGCTTGCGCGCGGTGCTGCCGTCGGTGTCCTCCTTGCGCTCCGGGCCGAGCGCGTTGATGCACGCCCACGCCGCATCGCGCAGCGCGGTCAGGGCACCGCCGAGGTCCTCCGGGAGTTGTTCCAGCCGACCGGGATTCGCCGCCTGGAGCACCAGGTCCAGGCCCTCGGAGGCCTCTTCGAGCCGGTCGGCGGTCTCCTCGTCGATGGCCCGCCCGCAGCGCCGAGCCGCGAGCCGCACCGAGGTCGCGGTCAGCTCGCCGGTCGCCGCCGAGGTCACCCGGTCCACCAGGTCGTGAGCCTCGTCGACCAGCACCACGTCGTGCTCGGGCAGCACCGGGCGGTCGTCGAGGGCGTCGATGGCCAGCAGCGCGTGGTTGGTCACCACGATGTCGGCGCGCCCAGCCTCGGCGCGGGCCCGTTCGGCGAAGCAGTCGACGCCGACCGGGCAGCGGTGCACGCCGAGGCACTCCTTGGCGGTGACCGACAGCTGCCGCCACGCCTGGTCAGTCACGCCGGGCACCAGCTCGTCGCGGTCGCCGGTCTCGGTTTCGGTGGACCACTCCTGGACGCGCTTGACCTGCCGCTCCAGCGCGGAGGCGGCGAAGGCGTCGAACAGCGCGCCCTCGTCGGGCTCTTCCGGGGCGTTGCCGTGGATCCGGTTCAGGCACAAGTAGTTGCGGCGGCCCTTGAGGATCGCGAACGTCGGCCGGCGGCCCAGCGCATCGGCCAGCGCACCGGACAGGCGCGGCAGGTCGCGGTCGACCAGCTGGCGCTGCAGCGCGATGGTCGCGGTGGACACGACGACCGTGGTGCCCTCGGCGACGGCGTGCCGGATCGCCGGGACCAGGTAGGCCAGCGACTTGCCGGTGCCGGTCCCGGCCTGCACGGCCAAGTGCTCGCCGGAGGTGATGGAGTGCTCGACGGCCTCGGCCATCCGGGCCTGGCCCTCGCGCGGGACGCCGCCGACCGCCTCGATCGCGACGTTCAGCAGCGTCGGCAGGTCCGGGATGTCCTTCTTGGCCTTGGCCGCCGCCAGCGGCAGCGCCGGTTCGGCCGGGCCGGGCCCGCCCGCCTTCGCGAGATCGTCGGCGATCTCCGGTGGGAGCACGTCGTCTTCGTCGGGCTCGAACGCAACCGGGTCGGACCATCGCGGGACAGAGGTGGGCACGAGGAGAAACTACCGCCCACCCCCGTCGAAGAGCCCCGATGCCCCCGGGTGGGCGCTCTCAGGACTCCATCGCGGCTCGTTCGGCGGCGCTGCGCAGGACGCAGAACTCGTTGCCCTCGGGGTCGGCGAGGACCGCCCAACCCGAGCCGTCGGGATTCCGGAGGTCGGAGACGAGGGTGGCGCCGAGGCCCAGCAGCCGCTCCACCTCCTGCTCGCGCGACGTCTCGGGGCGCAGGCACAGGTGCAGCCGGTTCTTGCCGGACTTCGGCTCGGGCACCTGGTTGAAGTGCAGCACCGGCCCCTCGGCCAGCATCACCTCGGTCTCCGGATGGCCCGGCTCGGATTCCGGGTGCACCGGACGACCGGTCACCTCGCTCCAGAACCGCGCGAGCGCATAAGCGTCCGCGCAGTCGATGGCCACGTTCTGCAACACCGAAACCATGCGCACGAGCTTCCCGGCCCCCACACCGGAAAGCCACCGAATTACGCGCTGCGAAGCGTTCCCGAAGTGACGCTCTCACGTCCATTTCCGCAGGTGGGGACCCGTGAGTACTTTGGGTTGCTATATCACCCCAAAGTACACACGGGTCCTGTCCAGCTGAAAAATTTCTATCGGACGACGG
>NZ_JBEOVY010000179.1:0-15562 GCF_040295745.1 Saccharopolyspora sp. NPDC002686 | reverse complement strand
AGATGGTCCCGGTGGAGGCGCTGACCATCCCGCTGTTCTTCCTGATGCGCGAGGTCGGCGGCGTGGCACCAGCGTTCGGCCTCAACCGCCTGGGCAGGCCCATCCGGTCGTGCTTGATCTCGCCGCCGACGACGGTGGCCGTCACCTCGACGTCCTTGATCGCGCGGGGATCGACGCGGGTGAGGTCCTCGGACAGCACTGTGAAGTCGGCGAGCATGCCGCGGACGAGCCGTCCCTTGCGGTGCTCCTGGTGGTCGGCGTACGCCGAGCCGCTGGTGAACGCGCGCAGCGCCTGCAACGGGGTCAGCCGCTCGGCAGCGCCCATCACCTGTCCGTCCGCGGTTTCCCGGTTGACCAGCGCGTGGATTCCCAGCAGCGGAGCGCCTTCCACGATCGGGCAGTCCGAACTGCCCGGAACCTCGACACCCGCGCGCAGGAAGCTGAGCTGCCGGTAGGCAAGCTCCGCCCGCTCAGGGCCGAGCGCGGCGATCATCCCGTCCCCGAGCTCGTCGATGAACCGCCCCTGCGGCACCGGCACCACGCCCAGCCGGGCGATCTCGGCGACCTGGGCATCGCTGGTCACGCCGCAGTGCTCGATGCGATGCCGAGCATCGGCGCGGGGAAACTGCCGCTGCGCACGGGCGTATGCGTCCAGCACCAGCTGCACCGCCGCGTCGCCGATGGCGTGCGTGGCGACCTGCCACCCCGCCCGGTGCGCCCGAAAGATCTGCTCGCGCAGCCGCTCAGGATCGTCCTGCGTGAACCCCCGATTGCCCGCCGCATCGGCGTAATCGCAGCACATCGAGGCCGTGCGGCCGATCAGCGAACCGTCGGAGAACAGCTTGACCGCGCCGATGCGCAAGGTGTCGTCGCCGAGCCCGGTCCGCAGTCCGAGGTCGAGCCCGAAGCCCGCGGAACCCGGCTCTCCCCCGTCGACGTCGTGCAGCGCGGCCATCTCCGGCATCACGGTGGCCCGCACGCCGAGCACTCCGCGCTCCCGAGCGGTAAGGAAGGCGTGCAGGTCAGCCGGGCCGTTGCCAGTGAGGCGCCCCGCAATACCGGGCTCGGTGATGCTGGTCAGCCCTTCCGCCAGCGCGACCTGCGACCCCAACTCGATGGCCCGCACGTAGTCCTCCAGCGGTTCCGGCCGGATCAGCTCGTACACCAGGCCCTGCGCCTGTTCGGTGAGCAGTCCGGTGGGCACGCCGGCCGAGTCGCGTTCGACCGTGCCACCGGGAATGTCGGGCAGGTCGCGCGGATCGGCGTACCCCATCAGCCGGATCGCCGCCGTGTTGACCACGCCCATGTGCGCGGAGTTGTGCGCGAGCCAGACCGGTCGACCACCGGTCAGCTCGTCCAGCACTTCCAGCGTCGGGTGGGCACCGCCGATGCGGTTCTGGTCGTACCCGTGCCCGCGCACCCAGGCGCCTTCCGGCAGCCGCTCGGCGTGCTCGCGGATCGCGGCGTACAGCGCATCCATGCTGGTGACAGCGCTAGGACGCAGGTCGAGCTGGGTCAGGCGCTGCCCACGCATGCTCAGGTGGTGGTGGGCGTCGTGGAATCCCGGAACCACGTGCGCGCCACCGAGGTCGACGACGTCGGCGGCGGTGCAGCCGTCGAGTTCGTCGTCCAGGCCGACGAGCACCCCGCCGAGCACGCCCATCTTGCGGGCGCTGGGGCGATCCGGGTCCAGGGTCGTGATGTCGCCGTTGATGTACAGGACGTCCAGGTGCATGGGTGATCCTTCGACTGCAGGCGGTGGGCCGGAACAGACTCGCGCGTCTTGCGCCCCGGGCGCGAGCAACTCTACTCTGTCGATCGATCGATCGACTAGATTCGGATCGGAGGGCGCACCGACGTGATCGAGCACTGGTCGCAGGTCCACTTCGACGAGCTGGACCCCAACGGCCACCTGCACAACGCGCGCTTCGCGCTGCACGTCGAACGGGCCCAGACCGCGGCTTTCGCGGCGGCGGGGTTCGACACCGCGGCCGTGGCGGACCGGCATCCCGACCTGCACTACGTCGTCCGCCAGTTCAACATCGAGTTCCACGCACCCGTCAGCAGCACCGGGCACCTGCTGGTGGCGCTGCGCCTGTCGAAACTCGGCCGGACCAGCGCGACCTGGGCGTTCCGCTGCGGCCCGCCCGAAGCGCCCAACGCCACCGGCGAGCAGACGATCGTGAAGGTCGGCGCCGACGGTCGACCGCTCCCCTGGTCACCCCGGATGTCCGCGCTGCGCCAGGACGGTTGACCCCGCACACCAGCCCCGAGGAGGCAAGAATGTCCGCACCCCAGACCGGGTCGCTGGTCGAGACCGAGTTCGACGGCGACATCGGCGTGATCCGGCTGAACCGCCCGGAATCCCTGAACGCGGTCAACACCGCGCTCGTCGAGCAACTGGTCGCCGCGTTCGACTCCGTGCTCGCCGCGCAGGCCCGAGCCGTCCTGCTCACCGGCAGCGGCCGCGCCTTCTGCGCAGGCCACGACCTCAAGGCCCCGCCCGAAGATCCCGCGACCGTGCGGACCCGGCTGGACCGGATCCAGGACGTCACGCGCCGGATCCGCAGCTGCCCGGCGCCGGTGATCGCGGTGGTCCAGGGGTACGCCGTGGGCGCGGGCGCGGAGTTCGCCCTGGGCTGCGACCTGGTGCTCGCCGCCGAGGACGCGCAGTTCCGCTTCCCGGAGGTGGGGCTCGGGCTCAGCGCCACCGGCGGGCTCTCCGCCCTGCTGCCGATGCTGGTCGGCCCGATCAAGGCCAAGGAACTGGTGATGTTCGGCGAACCCCTCACCGTCACCGACGCCCACCGGCTCGGGCTGGTCAACGCCGTGACCCCCGCCGACGAGCTGCTGCCGACCGCGATGAGCTGGGCACGACGACTCGCCGAGCTACCACCGGCGCCGCTGGCGATGGCCAAGGAAGGCATCGACGCCGGCACCGATCGCGCGCTGGAATCGGCTCTGTCGCTGGAGATCCAGCACGCGATCCGCACCGACGAGTTGCGCGCGACAGGGGGCAACCGATGAGCAGCTCCGTGCCAACCCGAGACCTCCTCAACCGCACCTCAGGGGACCGTGGCGGTACCCAGCCACAAGAAGCCGCGAAACGCGAGATCGATCCCGAACGCAACCACCACTGTGGATCCCGGAGAGGCGGAACAGCGAATGAGCAGTCCCTGGCCGGTCTCGTCCGCCGCGCGGCCGAGCAGTGGCCGCAGCGGGTGGCGTGGACGTTCGACGCGCTGGACCAAGAGCTCACCTTCGCCGACGTCGACCGGCGCAGCGACGCCTTCGCCGCGCTCCTCGCCGAGCACGGGGTCACCGCGGGCGACCGCGTAGCGCTGATGCTGGGCAACCGGCCGGAGTTCCCGCTCGCCTGGCTGGCCGCGGCCAAGCTCGGCGCGGCGATGGTCCCGGTGAACACGAACTACCAGGACTACGACGCCATGCACGTCCTCGCGCACTCCGGCGCGCGAGTCGTCCTGACCACGGCGCAGCACACCGACCTGCTCACGCGGATCAAGGGTTCCACCTCGCTGCACCACGTCCTGGACGTCGACGCGGTCCCGATCCCCGATGCGCAACCGCCGGAGGGCCCCGCACCGGTGCCCGAAACGATCGCCAACATCCAGTACACCTCGGGGACCACCGGAGCCCCGAAGGGCTGCGTTCTGCCCCACCGCTACTGGGTTTCGCTGGCCGCCGGGCTGGTCGAGGACTTCCCGCGGATCAACGCGCAGGACACGATCCTGACCGCCCAGCCCTTCCACTACGTCGATCCGCAGTGGAACACCGCGCTCGGCCTCGCCTCCGGCGCCCGGCTCGTGGTGCTGGACCGGTTCCACCCCACGACGTTCTGGTCCAAGGTCCGCGAGCACGAGGTCACCTGGCTCTACTGCCTCGGCCTGATGCCGAAGCTGCTGCTGGACATGCCGCCGTCGGAGCACGACCTCGACCACCGGGTCCGCGCGATCAGCGCCTCGGCGATCCCACCGGACCTGCACGCCGCGCTCGAAAAGCGCTGGGGCGTCCCGTGGTTCGAGGCCTTCGGCATGACCGAGACGGGCAGCGACATCCGGATGACCCCCGAGGACCACGACGACACCGTGGGAACCGGCTGCCTCGGCCGGGCCATCGCCGGCCGGGAGGTCGCGATCCTCGACAGCACCGGAGCTCCGGTACCGCGCGGTACCACCGGAGAGCTGGCGATCCGGGGCGTCGGCCTGATGCACGGCTACTTCCGCGACGAGGACGCCACCGCCCGGGCCTTCCGCGCGGGCTGGTTCCACACCGGCGACCTCGCCAGGATGGACGAGCACGGCCGCGTCTACTACGCGGGCCGCACCAAGGACATGATCCGCCGCAGCGGCGAGAACATCACCGCGGGCGAGGTGGAACGAGTCCTGCAACTGCACCCGGCGGTGGACGTCGCCGCCGTCCTCCCGGAACCGGACGACCTGCGGGGCGAAGAGGTCCACGCGGTCGTGGTCCTCCGCGACGAGAACTGCACCCCGGACGACCTGGCCGACTTCTGCGGCCGGCAGCTGGCGTACTTCAAAGTCCCCCGCTACTGGACCTTCCGCACCTCCCTACCCCGCACCGCATCAGAACGGGTCGCCAAACCAGCACTCCGGGCCGAGCTGGAAACCGACCAACCACCCCGGTACGACCGAAAAACCCAGCAGTGGACGTGATCCGCGACGGTGCGCGGGCTCAGCGGCCACTTCTGCGCTGTTCCCTGAGCATTTCGCCCGGGATGCGTGATTCACCGCTGATCCCGGCCTCCCTGGCCCGCTGCCACGCTGCTTCGCTCACACCCCGGGGGCGCTTCCGGACGTCCTGGAACCTGTGCCGCGGAACAACGGTGATCAGCTGCCCCGGCCGTGCGGACAACGCGATCACGCCACCGAACCGAGGATCACCGGCGAACCGAAACCCCTGTTCAGACGCCTGAACCACAGCCCGCCGCCGCTTCATCCCCAACGAAGGCCGCCGGGCGATCACCTCGACGTCCTTCCCCGGCTCGTCCGGATTCGGAACCTTGAGCACCTCACCACGCACCGACGCGGGCACGTCCTGCCAGGGATAGGTCTCCAGGACCGGCTTCATGTCCTTCAACACGCCCTGACGGCGCGTGCACGGAACCATCAGCAGCAGCGGAGGAGCCGCCAGAGCGGCGCACACGACCACCGACGCATCACTGGCTTCCAGCGCGGAGAACGGAAGAGCGAAGGCCACGACGGTCAAAAGGATCAACGCCCAAAGGACTCGCCGCCGCGCCCGACGCCATCCGCGCAAGGTCTCCGGATCGTGAAGCGCGCCCGAAAGCGAAGTCGCCGTCATGGAGTAGAAATCCCCCTCGGTCGCAAGGCCGTGAAACAGCGGGCAACGACCGTACCAACGCAGCAAGCCCGCCCTGCGAGCCGACCGCAACGCGAAACCGGGGAAGCGCCCGCGTGAGCAGGGCACTTCCCCGGTGGAGTCCGGTCAGGCTTCGACCAGGTGCAACTCCTGCAACACCAGCCCGGCCGCGCTCGGGATGGGTTCCACGATCTCGCAGGTGCGGGCCTCGGCGATCCGGCGGGCCGTCTCGCTGAGCGGCCCGCCCGCGATGATCACCGCATCGGCGTCGTCCGCCTCCGTGCAGCGGTCGACCGCCGCGGCCAGTTCCGCAAACTGCCGCTCGGGGTCGGCCGCCAGCACCAGCGGCTCCGACTCGGTCAACCGCACGCCGGTGAACCCCTCGGACATCCCGTGCTCGGCGACCAGCGCGGTGAGCGAGTCCACCAGCTGCGGTGTGCTGGTGGCCATGCCGAACCGCCGTCCCGCTCGCCCCGCGGCGCGGATCGCGGCCTGCCCGATGCCGACGACCGGCAGGTCGAGCTCCTCGTCGAGCCGGCTGCGGCCCGGGTCCCCGATCGCGGCGACGATCACCGCGAGGTACCGCCGATCCGCGTCATCCAGCGCTCGCAGCGCGGCATCGCGAACGTGCCTCTCGGACTCCTTCAGCGCCGCCGGGTCGAGGAGCATCGACGGCCCGGCCGCTGCCGTGACCCCGTCCACGCCGAGGCCGCTGCCGAGGAACGATCTCGCGGCGAGCGCGCGCATCATCTCGGTGGTGGCCCGGTTGGTGTTCGGATTGACCAGGAGCACGCTCCCGGTCTCAGGCGTGGACAACGTCTTCGTCCTCCTCCATCGGCTTGCCGAAGGTCTCCGGCGGGAACTGGACCGCGATGCCGAGGACCACGAACAGCCCGGCCATCATGGCGAACATGCCGGTCAGGCCGCTGGCGTCGAAGACGAAACCGGCCACCAGCGGGAACAGGCCACCGGACAGCGACCCCATCGCCAGGATGATCGAGGTCCCCATGCCGCGGACCCGGGTCGGGTAGAGCTCCGGGGCGAACAACCAGATCGTCGTGTTCAGGATGACCACCGAGAAGTTGAACAGGCAGCCGAAGACGAGCACCAGCGGCAGGGTGCCGGAGAACAGGGCGATCGACAGACCGGCCAAGCAGCCGAGGACGGCACCGCCGGTGAGCACCTTCTTGCGCGGCAGCCGGCTGGCGCCCAGCGCTGCGGCGACCGCACCGGCCAGCGAACCCGTCTGCATCAGCAGGGTGAACCCGAGGCTGGAGGTCAGGTCGTGCCCGCTGGCCACCAGGATCGTGGGCATCAGCGTCAGCATCGAGATCTGCGCGGCGTAGGACATGCACACGGCCACGGTGAGCAGCACGGTCCGGCGCAGCAGTCGACCCTGCAGCACGCCGCGCCAGTCCGAGCGGGGCGGCTTGCCCTGCTCCTGCGCGCCGGTCCCGGTCAGGTACCGCTCAGGGTTCTCGATCGGTCCGCTCAGCTGCCCCCGGGCCAGCCGGTTGATCACCGTGTTGGCCTCGTCGACCCGCCCGCTGGCGGCCAGGAACCGAGGGGTCTCCGGCACGTACCGGCGGAAGAACATGATCAGGATGGACGGCAGGAACAGCAGGCCGAACAGCCAGCGCCACTTGTCCGGACCGTCGAAGACCGCGAACACCAGGATGCCGAACAGCGGCGCCAGCATGTTCCCGAGACCGGCCGAGGTCACGTTGATCAGCCCGACCGCGGTGCCGCGGTGCTTGGCGGCGAAGAACTCCGCCATCATGATGACCGCCACCGAGATCTCACCGCCGAGCCCGAAGCCGACGATGAAGCGCCCCGCAGCGAGCACCGCGTAGTTCGGCGCCAGCGCGCACAGCAGCGAACCACCGGCGAAGATGATCAGGTTGATCATCAGCATCGTGCGCCGCCCGAACCGGTCGATGATCACGCCCGTGACCAGCCGCCCGAGAGCGGTCGCGGTGAAGGTCATCGTGTTGAGGAAGCCGATCTGAGCGGCCCCGAGCCCCCACGACTCCTTCAGCACGGGCCCGGTGAGCCCGACCGCGTTCTGCTCCAGGGCGTCGAACCAGATGCCGATCAGAACCATGATCAAGATGTGCTTGTGCGCACTGGTGACGCCGATCCGCCCGTAGGCGCTCTCGATCTGCTCGGCGAACCCGCCCTTGCCCCCGGACGATCTCTCAGTCTGACCTGATGCCGCTTCCACAGCGCTACCTCCGATGCCCCATTGCATGGACGAGGGCCGCCCTCAGACGACCGAAGACAGAATTGGCCGAACCAATTTCCGCGATCCGAAATATACATCTCGAATCACGAAAGGGAGCGGAAGCGTAACCCACCAAGCACTCGCTCGCCAAGATGGGATCCCGAAAAATATACCCCCCGACCTCGCCCGCACACCCCGAACCCCAAGGTCCAGCAACACGACGCAGGGCGGTTCCCGGCATTCATTAGTCCACTATGGACAAGAAACTGCACCGGAACGACCGCACAACGAGTGCTGGAAGTAGTGGACGAAACGCGACCGCTGCCACGAGCCGTCCGGCCAGGGTCGTCGCCGTCGCTGCTACCGACTCCTCAGCCGAGGCGCAAATGGAAGGACGGGCATGGCGCTTCCTCGCGCTCGCGAAGCGTCAGAAACTTCGCGAGCACCCGTGGCCATGCCCGTCCTGCCGGCACCCCAGCGGAGATCAACTGCCCACGCCTGGCACCGGGACTTCCCGCGTTCTCCCCCCTAGTGCGGCGCGAACCGCGCCGTGGACGCCTCGTCCGAGTACGACTGACCCGCGTGGGGAGACTGTCCACCGGGACCGACGTAACGCGCCCCACCGAAACCCAGGATCGGGATGCAGATGACCGGGAACAAGAACGTCAGCACGCCGAAGCCCGTCCCCTTGCCGAACGACTTCGCCAGGTCGAGGGCGAAGATGATCGCCACGACGACGTTGACGAGCGGGATGAACATCAGCAGCAGCCACCACCCGGGCCTGCCCGCGATGCGCAACGACACGATGGTGTTGTAGAAGGGGATGATCGCCGCCCAGCCCGGCTGCCCGGCCTTGCTGAAGAGGCGCCAAGCCGCGGCGATCATCAGCAGGGCAAAGGCCAGGCTGATCAAGATGATCGGTGTCACCGCAAGGCCGATGCCGAGGCCACCACCCCCGTGGTGACCGTTCTTCGCGAAGTACATGTCCATCCTTTCTCGTTCGCACAGCAGGTGCGGCTCTTCCGAGCGAGCTATGACCAGAGCATCAATTGGCCGCCACCGAGCGACGCACTCATCGACCGCCGCAGGGCGCGCGGCTATCGAGGCCAGGTATTCGTGGAATGTCCGGATTTGCATTACCAGGAGAGCGGCCGAGCACAGCAGATTTCGACCACAAATCACCTTTTTCGCGATTCGGACGTAATACCATTCCCCCTGGCCAGCGGTGCACATCAAGCGCCTTTTCAGGCCTGCTCACCCCCTGCTCCACGACTTTCATCAGCAGGGACGAGCAGTCGGCGAGGGTCGACCCTAAGGGAGAGCCGGTTTTCGATCTCGCACGGGGGTGATCTTCACAATGCGACGCAATGGACAACATTGTCACGCACGTCGGATCGTCCAAGCGGTTGAGCGAGCCCACGAAGAGCAGACATGCCCGCTCGGCAATAGAACATTTCCCCGCCGATTTGCCGATGGGGAAAATGCGCGAGGTCATTTAGTTGTTCAGCCCGTCCGAAGAGTGATCACCACGGCGAGCTTGCGACCTTCCTGCCCGCACTCGCAACCGGCCTCGTTGGTGCCGAAAATCGACACCTCGACCCATTCGAACTCCCCGAGAACACCGGCCGCGACCGCGCGGGGACTAGTGACCTGCGTTGAGCAGTGCGCGCTCCACAGAGCCCACCCACTCACCCAAGCCCACCCACACACCCGAGCCCACCCACTCAACGCACCCGACGCGATGGGGGTCCGGGGACCTCCCCGGGCGGGGCCTGGGGGTCGCACCCCCAGATGAAATGACGAGATCGAAAAACAGCGAAGGCGCACCCCGCCGAGCAGGGTGCGCCTTCGATCGAGTGGAGGTGCCGGGAATCGAACCCGGGTCCTCCGCCGCTTCACCAAGTCTTCTCCGTGCGCAGTCCGCTATGTCTCTGCTTGGCTCCACCGGTCACGCGAACTAGCCGATGTGACGAGCCCAGTCGCTGTTTGATGTCCCACCAGGTTCCGCGACCGAACCTGGCGGTGTGAGCCTCCTAGCTGATGCCGGATCCCGGGACGGAGGCGTTCCCGGTCCGACAGAGTCGCTCCTCGCTCAGGCGGCGAGGGCGAACTCGCGCTGACTCTTGTCGGCGCTTATTGGTTTGCAGCGACGCTCACGGTGGTCTCCTGCCTGCACCGGCACGCTTCCCTCAGATCAACGTACGGAGTCGAAACCGTTCACCCCCTCGTCTCCGGCTCGGCTTTCGAACCGGTGTACCCCAGCATAACGCGTGGCGTCCGAGCGATCATTCCCATATCCCTGAAACGATCACGCCAGCAGTCGGGCCGGGGTGTCGTGCAGCACTGCGCGCAGGAACTCCGCGCCGAGCCGCCCGTCTTCTTCCGCCCATCCCGCGATCGCCGCCAGTTGTTCGGCGTACGGGTACGGGATGTTCGGGAAGTCGGTGCCGAGCACGATCCGGTCGGCGTGCTCGGCCAGTCGCGCCGACCAGTCGTCCGGCAGCGACGCGAACTGCTCGCTGAAGGCGACGCCGACCATGGTGGTGTCGATGTGCACCTTCGAGTACTTGCCCACCAGGTCCAACGCGGTGGCGTGCTCGGGCATTCCGGCGTGCGCCAGCACCGCGACCAGCTGGGGGTGGCGGTCCAGCACCTGCTCGAACACGTCGAGCCCGGTGTGGGCGCCGGGGCGCGGGCCGTTGCCGCAGTGCACGACGACCGGGATCCCGGCCTCCGCGAGCAGCCCCCACGCCGGCTGGAGCAGGTCGTCGCGCGGGTCGAAGGCACCGACCTGGACGTGCACCTTCACGCACTTCGCACCGGCGTCCAGCGCTTTGGCGAGGTAGGTGCCGACCTCGGGTTCCGGGAAGATCGTCGCCGTCGGCACCGCGCCCGGGGTGCGGTGCCCGAAGTCCACCGCCCAGTCGGTCAGCCATTCCGCCATGCCCGGCTTGTGCGCGTAGACCAGCGGCGCGAACGTCGTCACGCCGAGTTCGCGCAGCACCTGCAGGCGGGCTTCCTCGGGGTGCCGGTAGAAGATCGGCCACTCGACGCCGTAGTGCTCACCGGCCTGGTCGAAGTACGCCCAGACCTTGTGCAGCACGCGCTCCGGCAGGAAGTGCGTGTGGATGTCGACCAGGCCCGGGACGCCGAGCCCGGCCAGCCAGCCGGGGACCTCGGCGTCGCTGCGCGGCCCCGTCAACGCATGCCCTTGCGGGCGCGGCCGATGGCTCGCTGCATCTCCCGCTGGGCGTCGCGCTTGGCCAGGTCCTGCCGCTTGTCGTGGTCCTTCTTGCCGCGCGCGAGCGCGAGCTCGACCTTGGCCCGGCCGTCGCTGAAGTACAGCGACATCGGGATGAGGCTCAGCCCGCTCTCCTTGATCTTGCCGACCAGCCGGAGGATCTCGCTCTTGTGCAGCAGCAGCTTGCGGGAACGGCGCGGCTCGTGGTTGGTCCACGTCCCCTCGGTGTACTCGGGGATGTGCACGTTGCGCAGCCAGACCTCGCCGTCGTCGACGGTGGCGAAGCCGTCCACCAGCTGGGCCTTGCCCTGCCGGAGGCTCTTCACCTCGGTGCCGACGAGCGCGATGCCGGCCTCGTAGGTGTCCAGCACCGCCCAGTCGTGCCGCGCCTTGCGGTTCTGCGCGATGACCTTGCGGCCGCGTTCCTTCACCATGACAACAACTCTAGCTTCCGTGTCACCCGGGTTTTCCCAGCCGCGTTCGCGGGTCGAAACACCTCGGGGGCCGCAGCTGCAACCCGTGCAACCGCGACCCCCGAGGGAACTGCCTTACAGGCGCACGTACAGGCGCAGGGTGACGTAACCGGTGATCGCCGAGACCGCCGCTGCGACCAGCAGCAGGATCGGCGAGACGACCGCGATGTCACCCCATTCGATGTTGGGGATGATGCCGGTGCCGAACACCGGCGCCATGACGCGGTCGATGAAGGTCGCCTTGGCGATCAGCAGACCGCCGATGGCCAGCACCGCGCCGATCAGACCGGACACCACCGCTTCCAGGAGGAACGGCAGCTGGGTGTACCAGCGGGTCGCGCCGACGAGGCGCATGATGCCGGTCTCGGTGCGCCGGGTGAACGCCGAGAGCTGGATGGTGTTGGAGATCAGCAGCAGCGCCGCCAGCGCCTGGATCAGCGCGATCGCGAACGTGGCGTTGCGGAAGCCGTTGAGCACGTCGAACATGCGGTTCAGGTATTCGGCCTGGTTGACCACGTTGTCCACGCCGGGACGGCCCTGGAACTCCTGCTGGACCGCGCCGAAGCGCTCCGGGTCGCTCAGCTTGACCCGCAGCGAGGCGGGCATCGCCTCGGTGCGGGCGACGTCGCGCAGCTCCGGCTGCGACGCGAAGACCTTCTTGAAGCTCTCGAACGCCTGCTGGCGGTTCTCGTACTTCACCGCTTCGACGCCGGGGACGTTCTTGAGGTCGGACATGATGTTCGCGCAGGGCTGCTGGGTGCAGTCGTTGTCGTTCGCGCTGACGTCGTCGGTCATGAACACCACGACCTCGACGCGGTCCTGGTAGGTCTCCTGCATCTTGTCGATCATCCGGACCACGAGGAGACCGCCGCCGAGCAGACCGACCGAAATGGCGGTCGTCAGGATCATCGCGATGGTCATCGTCACGTTGCGCCGCAGGCCGTTGACGACCTCGCTGAATACGAAGCTCGCGCGCATCTTTAGTCAGCTTTCCTAGCCGGTCGGGGGTGTGTCAGTGCCGCAGGTTCGGGGGGCCTAGCGGCCGACGCCGTAGACGCCGCGGGCGTCGTCGCGAATGACGCGACCGAGACTCAGCTCGACCACGCGGCGCCGCATCGAGTCGACGATCGAGTGGTCGTGGGTGGCCATCACGACGGTGGTGCCGGTGCGGTTGATCCGCTCCAGCAGCAGCATGATGTCCTGGCTGGTGTCGGGGTCGAGGTTTCCGGTCGGCTCGTCGCAGAGCAGCACCAGGGGACGGTTGACGAAGGCCCGCGCGATCGCGACGCGCTGCTGCTCACCACCGGAGAGCTCGTGCGGCATCCGGTCGGCCTTGCCGTCCAGACCGACGAGCTGCAGCACCTGCGGCACCACCCGGCGGATGTCGTTGCGCGGCTTGCCGATGACTTCCAGCGCGAACGCCACGTTCTCCGCGACGGTCTTGTTGTTCAGCAGCCGGAAGTCCTGGAAGACGCAGCCGATGCGCTGGCGCAGGCGCGGGACGCGGCGCCGCGGCAGCTTCGCCACGTTCCAGTCGGCGACGAAGACCCGACCGCGGCTGGGCACGTCCTCGCGCAGCAGCAGACGCATGAACGTCGACTTGCCGGACCCGGACGGGCCGATGAGGAAGACGAACTCGCCCTTCTCGATGCCTACCGAGACATCGTCGAGAGCGGGCCTGGTCGACGTCTTGTACGTCTTTGACACGTGCTCAAGGCGGATCACGGGGCGTGAGTTTACCTGCGTCCATAAGGGGGACCGCGACTCACCCGGTTCGGCGGTGCGTCCTTGATCACCTTCGCGTTCCGCCTGGTAGCGGCACGTGCCCGTCAGGCCACGCTCCGCTGCCCGGTCAGGCCACGCTCTGCTGCTGGCGGCGCCAGCGGATGCCTGCCTCGAGGAACCCGTCGATGTCGCCGTCGAGGACCGCGTCGGGGTTGCCGACCTCGTGCTCGGTGCGCAGGTCCTTGACCATCTGGTACGGGTGCAGGACGTAGGAGCGCATCTGGTTGCCCCAGCTGGACCCGCTGTCCTTGAGCGCGTCGAGCTCGGCGCGCTCCTCCTCCTTCTTGCGGGCGAGCAGCTTGGCCTGCAGGACGCGCATCGCGGCGGCCTTGTTCTGCAGCTGCGACTTCTCGTTCTGGCAGGACACCACGATGCCGGTCGGGATGTGCGTGATGCGCACCGCCGAGTCGGTGGTGTTGACGCTCTGCCCGCCGGGGCCGGAGGACCGGAACACGTCGACCCGGATGTCCTTCTCCGGGATCTCGACGCTGTCGGTCTCCTCCACGACCGGCAGGACCTCGACGCCGACGAAGGAGGTCTGGCGGCGGCCCTGGTTGTCGAACGGCGAGATGCGCACCAGGCGGTGCGTGCCCTGCTCGACGGAGAGGGTGCCGTAGGCGTAGGGGGCGTTGATCCGGAAGGTGGCGGACTTCAGCCCGGCCTCTTCGGCGTAGGAGGTGTCGTAGACCTCGGTCGGGTAGGAGTGCCGCTCCGCCCACCGCAGGTACATCCGCATCATCATCTCGGCGAAGTCGGCGGCGTCGACGCCACCGGCCTCGGCGCGGATGGTGACCATCGCCTCGCGCTGGTCGTACTCGCCGGACAGCAGGGTGCGGACCTCGAGCGTCTCCAGGTCCTTCGCGAGGGACTCGCGCTCCTGGTCCGCCTCGGCCAGCCCGGAGGTGTCGCCCTCGTCCTCGCTGAGCTCGTAGAGGACCTCCAGGTCCTCGATGCGCTGCCGCAGCTCGGTGACCCGGCGCAGCTCGGCCTGCCGGTGCACGAGCTGGCTGCTGACCCGCTGCGCGTGATCGACGTCGTCCCAGAGGTCGGGCTTGGCCGCCTCGGTTTCCAGCTCCGCGATATTCGCGCGCAGAGCGTCCAGATCCATCACGCTCTCGATGCCCTCGAGGGTGTTGGTCAGTTCCTTGAGCGAAGCTGCGACGTCGGGATTCACAGTGCTCAGCGTACTTCACCGAGCACGGGCCGCCCACGAGGACGGCCCGTTCTCCATTTGCCCTCGACTGCCCGCTCCGCCGCGCGGAGCGAGCAGCTGCACCGGATCAGTCCGGGATGGCGTCGAGGAGCTTGATGATCGCCCGGTTGTAGGCCACCGTGAAGTCCGCGGCCGCCTTCTCGTACGGGTCGCCCGCGGTCTTGGCCGCGTTCTTCGCCTCGTCCATCTTCACCGCGTACTGGCCGCGGGCCGCTTCGACCAGGCCCGCGCGCTGCTTGGGCGTCAGCGAACCGGAGTGGACCAGTCGCAGGATCAGCGGGCTGCGGACGTTGTCCGGGCCCGGCTCGGTGTTCAGCCACGACTTGAAGGCCCGCTTGCCGGCCGCGGTGATCGCGTACTGCTGGCTGGAGCGCGGTCCTTGCTTGCCGAGGCGCAGCAGGCCGGCGTCGGTCAGCGCGGGCAGCTCCCGGTAAACCTGGCTGCGGGTCACGCTGAAGAACCCTCCGAAGCGCTCGGTGGCAGCAGCAACCAGCTGGCCACCGGTCTTCGGACCTTCGTGCAGTAGTCCCAACAGGGCAGCGGATGTCGCATTCAGCTCGGTCACACTGCCACGGTGCCATGCTCGCGCCGAGCTGTCCACAGTGGTCGCCAGTTCTGTCCACTGTGGTTGCAGCGGACTGGGCCGAGTGGACGAACGGTTGCGCCATCGGCGCAGCGGCCGGACGACTGCCACCCCGGCGGACCGGACACATTGCGCAGCCGGTTCCCGGCGAGCGCCTGCACGCATTGCTACGAGCACGAGCGCCGTTCGCCTGGACGGGCGTTCTTGGCTGCGCAATGAGGTGCTATCGGGTTCTGGAACTGCCCAACGGCGCCCGGTCGCACGCACTGTGGCTCTGGGCCGGCCAGTCGACGGCCGGGCGACCTAGCAGGAGGTGCGGGAAAGTGCATCGCAGTTGGTTGCGTACCAAGGTCAACGAGAGCAAGTCCAAGGTGACCAGCAAGGTCGCGGAACGCGCGAAGTCGCTGGTGCCCAGGCCGCGCGAAGGTGAAACCGACTCCTGCATGGTCTGCGGCAGGTCGATGCGCCAGACCGGCACGGTGCGGGGCGACGGCAGGGTCTGCTCCCCCGGCTGCGCCCGCCAGTGGGCCCAAGGCCTCTAGACCACAGACTCGGAAGACGAAAAAGGGAAAGCCCCCGACCGAAGTCGAGGGCTTTCCCTTTTAGTAGCGGGGACAGGATTCGAACCTGCGACCTCTGGGTTATGAGCCCAGCGAGCTACCGAACTGCTCCACCCCGCGCC